>JBAXLO010000102.1:0-15588 GCA_037134755.1 Bacteroidota bacterium
TTGATTAAAAGCAAATCTTTACCCTGTGTTTGAGGGTAAAGAACTCTACGGGGATGCGGATGAAAAGTTATTAAAACAGATTCACCATTAATATCCTTTGCAAGCTTATTCAGCCTGTTAATAATTACCTTATGCCCAACATGTACACCATCAAATGATCCGGTAGTAACTACAGCATTCTTAATATCTTTAATCTCTTCAAGGGTTCTAAATATTTTCACAGGTAAAGGTTTATAAGGTTATAGGTATAGAAAACAGTAAGAATAAGTAAGTTTTAAAAAAGCCTACTATTCTTATTTCATAATCATTAATTAATACTATTCCTTAGGAGTAGGCCCTTGCTTTACAAAGTAAGCAACTTTCTCTAAAGAAGTAATCATATCATATTCTTCCAGATACACATGGCTTGAAACATTAACAGGCGCAGGAGTATAGTTTAAAATACCCTTAATACCCGAAATAACCAAGTTCTCAGCAACCCCTGCAGCTTGAGCAGCTGGAGTTGTAATGATACCAACAGAGATTTTTTCCTTTTTAATAATCTCTTTTAATCTATCATAATGATAGCAACGAACACCTGCATAAACTCTGTCAATCTTATCAGGATTAACATCAAACGCAGCAACTATGGTCAACTTAGTTCTCTTACCGGTAAAGTAACTGATAATAGCTCTGCCAAGATTTCCGGCACCAATAACACAAACTTTCTGACTGTTTTTGCTATCAATGATTTCTCCAATCTTTGCAATAAGTTCTTTAATGTCATAACCTCTTCTCAAGGTTCCACTATAGCCCATAAGCATAATATCTCTACGCACTTGTACAGGTGTAATGTGTAGGATATTTGCAATTTCGTGGGAAAAGATATTTGTCTTCCCTGTTGCATAGCAAATAAGCAGATTTCTTCTGTATTGGCTAAGTCTTTCTACAGTCTTCTGAGGTAAATTTGTTGCTGTTGTTGTTTCTTTCATGACGATATTTATTTATTAATATTAATTTTTAGGTAAAGTTATTGTAAATGTTGAGCCTTTATCCGGAACACTTGTAACCGTAATGTCTCCTTCATAAGAATCAACTATCTTTTTCACAATAGATAATCCAAGACCACTGCCCGTGATGTTTTTAGTTTTTGTATTCTTAATCCTTACAAAATCATTAAATAGTTTCGACATATCATCTTCAGTCATGCCTATACCACTATCACTGACACTTATTATATACGAATCTCCTTTTTCTTTAATAAAGCAATCAACCCTTCCCCCTTCTTTATTATATTTGATTGCATTTGAAATAAGATTATTAAAGATAATCTCAATTTCGTTAGCATCACATTTAAATATAAGCTCATTGTGGGAGTTTAAATAGAGGTCAACATCACGTTGTATTGCAAAAGGCTTCATAGTATCAATTGAAGTCTGAGCTACATTAATCAGATTAACTTCAATGATCTTACGAGTAGAAGTACCCGATTCTATTTTAGTTAGATCTAACAAATCCATAATCAAAGAACGCATTCCTTTTATTCTTTCAAGCGAACGATCAACAATCTGAGTATAATCAACAACATTATCACCAAATTGTTTATCCTGAATCATTTTTAAATAACCTTCGATAGCATTTAGTGGAGCTTTTAATTCATGAGATAATACTGACAAGAACTGGAAACGTATCTGTTTACCTGCTGTGTTTAACTTCTTAGTCATTCTACGAAAGTAAACTTGCTTAGTAATAGTTTCCATTGATGATCTTAACTCTTGAGGCGTAAAAGGTTTAGGGATAAAATCAAAAGCTCCATTCTTTGTTGCTCTTACAGCTACTTCAAGAGAAGCATATGATGTAATCATAACCACGACAACATCCAGATGATTCTTATTAATATATTCAAGAACTTCAATTCCTTGAATCCCGGGAAGCTTATTGTCTAAAAGTACAATGTCAGGTAAATTATTATTAACAATATCAATTGCATCTTCACCTGAAGAAGCTTCAGTGATTTCAAACTTGCATGGCTCCTCCATAAAAGGGTATGAAACACTAAAATCCCTTAAAACTCTGGTAACACCTGACCTTATGCCAGGCTCATCATCTACAATTAATAATTTAATAATTTCCATAATTAGACTTTTAGTAATTTATTAATCTCTCTTTGTAATTGATCCGATCGAATACCTTTGTCCATATATAAATCAGCTTTAATCCATTTTCTACTTTCTTCCGAATGGATATCAAAGCTAAGACCGGTTTCAGCAGTTACAGCAGTTGCAATAATTACAGGGACATCTGGATATTTTCTTTTAATCTTATAGCTTAAGATAAAACCACTATCCTCATTCTCCATCATCAAATCAAATATAGCTAAATCCGGTTTAAAAGTTTCAAGAAGTAGTTCTGCTTCCATCTGTCCATCAGCAGTTATAACTTCAAACCCCAGCTTTTCGACTTTAGTTTTCATTTGGAATAGATAATCCATATCATCATCAACTATTAATACTGTTTTCAATTTTGGTCTCATTATGTTTTGTTTTATAAATGATAGTATTTAAAATAAGATTTATCGTTTGTTATTGTTCCGTTTTATATCTAGGTAAAATGATTTTGAAATTAGTACCTGTCTCACCTTTACTTTGATCGTTATTAGACGTTACAATAATCTGCCCTTTGTGCATCTTTATAATTCCATATATAATAGGCAAACCCAAGCCGGTACCTTTGCCAATTCCTTTAGTTGTAAAGAATGGGGTAAATATCTTTTCCATATTTTCAGGAGCAATACCAGTTCCATTATCTTTAATATTAATGATAAAATCGTCTTTAATATCTTCAATTGAAACAGTAATCTCACCACCTTTTGGCATAGCTTCAACACCATTCTTTAATAAATTAGTAACAACCTGAATCATTTGATCGGCATCTAGCATAGCAAGATTGTTTTTAATAGTATGGTTTAAAGTTATCTGAATGTTATCAGGAATAATAATTGATTGAATACTTCTTTCGAATAACTTAACAATATCAATCTCTGAATAATTAACTTGATTCTTACGGGCGAAATTTAATAAACCTGCAACAATTTTCTTACAACGATCAGTTTGTTCAACTATTAGTTCTAAGTCTTGTCTTATTGGATTATCATAAGGAGTTTCATCTTTAAGGATATTACTATACATAGTAATAACTCCCAAAGGATTGTTTAATTCATGAGCAATGCCTGCTGAAAGCTGCCCCATGTGTGCTAGTTTTTCACTTTGCTTTAAAGCTAATTGAGCAGTTGCAAGCTTCTCATTTGACACTGCCAGATCTTTTATATAACTATGAAGTTTTTCTATTGCAAAAGGAAGACACATTTCGTTTTCTGCCAGACCTTCGATAATAGCAATAGCATGTTCTTCACAAGTCTCATAACCACAAGTACCGCAATCAAGATGATCTTTTTCACTGGTTTTCCCTAACGATTTTAAAACCTTGTCAATTTCATCTTTAGTTGGAGTAGCAATTCTTCTGTCAGTTGCAACAAAAGTTTGGCTTAGATCTATATTTCTATATTCTTCTATATCTAACTTCCACTGTTCAGTATTGAGGTTTTTCATCTTTTCTTTAACATAATTACCCACCTTAGTTCTGCGAGTAAATCTCTTTCCACCTGGACTTGTTCCCGGACCCATAATACAACCCTCACAACATAATAGTTCAAGGTTGTTAGATCTTATTAAGCCATTTTCAAATTCTTTTACGGCTTCTCTAAAATCAACTCTTCCATCTGCAACTATAACATTTCCTTCGTAAATATTCTCAGAGATATTAGTTGTTTGTAATAAACCCCTACTAATAGGAAAAATAGCACCCTTCCCCGAATGAGGTGGATCAAAATCACAAGGAATAATAGTACTATTATCTATGTTATTTTGAGAAAACATTTCTCTTAATTCTCTAAAAGTAATAACTTCGTCAACTTCATCAGATTCTGCTTTCTTTGCAATACAAGGACCAATAAAAACGATCTTAATATTATTGCCATATTTCTTTCTAATAATTCTTGCCATTGCCACCATAGGAGATACTATAGGTGCAAGATATGGTACTAACTCAGGTTGATATTGCTCTATAAAGAAAGCAATTGCAGGACAATCAGAAGATATTATTCCTTCTTCTCTATTTTGAGTTAATATCTCCTCATACTTTAATGCAACAATATCTGCACCAAAAGATACTTCAGAAACATAATCAAATCCTAATTTCTTAAGCATTCCTACTAAAACTTTGTAATCATTAATCTCAGAAAATTCAGCAGGGAAACTTGGCGCAATAATTGCTATAACTTTATTATCTGAACTTAATAATTCATTAACCTCATCAATTGCTTTTAGAAATACTTTAGCATTCTGACTACAGACTTTAACGCAATTGCCACACCCTATGCATCTCTTGTCAATTACTTCAGCTTGTCCGTTTACAATACGGATTGCTTTTACCGGACATTCTCTAACACAAGTGTAGCAAACCCGGCATCTGTCTTTTAATGTAAATACTAATTGCGTTTTATGTGCTGGCATATTCTATTAATTAAAAGCTCCTTGTAAATATGATTTTGTTCTTTCCATTTTAGGATTAGTAAATATCTCTTCGGCAGGACCCTGCTCAATAACTTCGCCCATGTACATAAACACAACATAATCTGCAATCCTTCTGGCTTGTCTGAGTATATGCGTTACCATTACAATAGTATATTGTTGTTTCAATTCAATAAATTTCTTTTCAATAGCTTCACTTGAAATTGGATCAAGTGCAGAAGTTGGTTCATCAGCTAAGATAATTTCTGGATCTACAGCCAAACCTCTTGCAAGGCAAAGTCTTTGTTGTTGACCAATAGATAAACGGGAAGCAGGCTCACGAAGTCTATCCTTTACTTCATCCCAAAGACTTACCATATTTAAATAATTCTCTACTCTAGCATCTAATGCTTTTTTGTTTCTTCTGCCACTTATTTTTAATCCATAAGCTACATTATTATAAATATTCATCGGTAAAGGGAAAGGACGTTGTGATAACAATCCCATTTTCTTTCTAATTTCTGTAACATCTGTACTTGTATGTAATACATCTTCATTGTCTATATAAATACTCCCTTTAATTTTAACATCATGATAAAGGTCTGTTAAACGATTCATACATTTTAACAAAGTAGTTTTTCCACATCCGGAAGGCCCTAAGATAACTGTCAACTTATTCTCAGGTATTTCTATATTAATATCTTTAAGAATATGTTGTTTCCCAATATAAAGATTAAGGTGGTCTATTTTTATTTTTGTATTATTTTCCATTTGCAGAATTAAATTTTGTTTTTGTGAAACCTCTTTGATAATGCTCTCGAAAGCAAACTAATTATCAAAATTATTACAGTTAAGATTACAGCTGACGCATAAGCTCTGTTTTGAACCTCAGGAACAGGTGAACCTAATTGAAAAAAGATTGAAAGTGGTAATGTTGCAGCAGGTTCGGATAGTGATGTTGGGATATTATCAGTATAACCTGCTGTAAAAAGTACTGATGCTGCATCTCCTATTGCTCTCCCGAATGATAAAAGTATTGCTGTAACTACTCCAGAGAAAGATTGTTTTAATATTACCCTAAAGGAAGTTTCTGTTCTTGTTGAACCAAGAGATAATGCGGCTTCAAGTAATCCTAATGGTGATGTTTTTAATATTTCATCACAACTTCTTATCATTATAGGTAAAATAAATAATGTTACAGTAATTATCCCTGCAAGTAATGAAGTTTTAAGACCAAAGAAAACCATAAGAGAAAAACCAAATGCGCCATATACTATTGATGGAACGCCCCAGATAAGATCTAACAGGAAACGAATTACATTTACAATCTTTTTCCTTTTAATTAAATAAACATTCATATATAATGCAACAGGAACACCAATGATAGTAGCTAATAATGTTGCTCCAAATGATAAATATAACGAACCAACAATAGCATTTAAAACTCCACCTTCTTTTCCGTAATAATATCCACCATGAGGCCGTTGCGTAAGCATTTCCCAAGTAAGAGCTTTCATGCCTTTATGAAAGATGCTATATATAATAAGTACAAGCACGAAAAGTATAATGAAATTGCATAACATCATTATAAATTTGAAAAACATTTCCTCAAACTTCTTTAACATAGCTGTATAAGTTTAATATTTTTCATAACGTATAATTAACATCCGCATTAAAGCATTAAAAAACATTACAACCACAAAAAGTATTAATGCAGCAAACATTAATGCTGCATCATATTTTGGTATTGATAACATTTCTCCATAATTATTGGCAATAAGTGCAGGAAGTGGATAACCCGGATCGAATGCACTATGTGGTATTTTAATAACATTCCCAACAACCATTAATACAGCCATAGTTTCGCCAAAAGCTCTTGCTAATCCAAAGCCAACAGCTGCAATAATTCCCGGCAATGCTTTCTTTACTAACACAAACTTTATTGTTTGCCATTTAGTTGCACCTAACGAAAGTGAAGCTTCTGAAAGCTCTATTGGAATTGTTTTAAATATTTCGATAAGTATATTTAATATAAATGGAATTACCATTACAGATAACACTATCGCTCCTGCAAGAACACTATATCCCATTGTTTTGATGCCAAATATTGGTGCAATATAATTTGAAATAAATGGCACTACAAATATTACCCCCCATAAACCATAAACTACTGATGGTATACCTGCAAGTATATCGATAGCTGGATGAATAACTCTTAAATAAAATTTATTAGAATATTGAGTAATATATAACGAAGAGAAAAAACAAATAGGTGTAGATATTAGCATTGCAATTGTTGTAACCCAAACAGAACCCATGATAAATGGCATAAAACCAAACTTGCCATCATAAGGTTTCCATATTTTAGAAAACAAAAGATCACCAAGAGATTGCTTCTCAAAAAGCAATGTTGATTTATAATATAAACCAATACCAAGCATGAAAGGAAGGATAATTACAAAAGAAATTGCAATTATCATCCATGCAGTACTAAGCCTGTTTTTAGTTTTTCTATTATAAAAGAGAACTATCATTTTTTACAAAGCTATACTTAATTAGTTAATATTTATTATTTAAGCTTCTCTAATTCCGGTTTAAGATTTTCTTCTTTTAATAATACATAACCTGCTTCAGTTACATATTTCTGTCCATCAGTTAAAATCCAATTCAAAAAGACTTTTACTAAAGGGTTTTCAGGTTTGCCTTGTGACACAAAATATAGATCTCTTGATGGTGGCGAAGGATAACGACCATCTTTTATTGCAGCAATTATTTGACTTAAATCACCATAAAAATCTTCTTCTTTATCAATTTTTCCATTCCCGTTAAGATCAATAGGGATTACTTCTATACCTTCAAATTTCTTTTTAGTATTGACATCATAAACATATGCAATGTTGTTATATCCTATACTATTAATATCTTTCTTTAAAGCCTCAGCAACTCCTGGGTCGCCATTTACACCTACACCTTCTATGTCTTCTTGTTTTTTACCTTTTAAAAACTTAGCCCACATCTCACCTGCACCACATGCATCCGAACGAGTATATACATTTATAGTTTCTTTAGAGTTAGAGCCTAAAGCTGCTCCCCAATTTTTAATATTAGTTGTTATAAAGATATCATAAAGTTTATCTACAGTTAGTCCTTTATTTTTTATGATGGCTAAATCAGGATTTTTTGAACTTATTGTAGCTAAAACAGCATCTTTAGCTACTGCTATTGACCATGCTCCTTTTAGTTTTTCTTCAGGGCTTACTGATTTGGAATACATCCCAAGATCAACCATTTTAGACAATGCGTCTGTCATTCCTTTTCCTGCTCCTCCTGCTGATACATCAATGGTGACATTTGGATGAATCTTCTTAAACTCTTCTGCCCATCTCACTGTTAAGGGATATAATGCAAAAGCTCCCGAAATACTTATTTTTCCTTTTAAAGGATCTTTGCTAACATTATTGGAGTTTTTACATGAAAATGTAAAAAAGATTAATAGTGCTACTGTTGTTAAAATTGTTATTCTTTTCATTCCTATTTTTATTATTTGAATTAAAGTAAAATATCTCTTTTGTTAAAATTTGTGTATATACTATTCAAGTTTTCTTTTGATTTATCTTTTTCAAAGTAATTTTGATATATTTCATTAATAAGAGGATTCTTATGAGGGAATTTAATAGAATCTTTTTCATCAATGTCATAAATGGCTTTCATACGTAGTTTAATATCTTCCTTTTTTGCAGGTATAGGTTGTCCTCCGCCATTAATACAACCATCAGGGCAAGCCATAACTTCAATAAAATGAATATCATTTCTTCCGTCAGCTATTTCTGTTAGTAGCTTCTCCGCATTAATCATATCACTAACGATAGCAACACCAAGTTCGGTATTACCTACTTTTATTTTAAACTCTTTTTTAGATTTATTAACTCCTCGAAGTTCAGCTATTTTATAATTTACAGGCTCATGTTCTGTTAACTGACTGATAAAGGAACGAATTATTGATTCAGTTACTCCTCCTGAAACTCCATATAATTTGCCTGCTGAACTTCTAGTGCCTAGTGGGTTGTCAGCTAATTCTGATTCGATATTTAGGATATCAATACCATAAAGTCTTATTAGTTTTGCAAGCTCTCTTGTTGTTAATACCGCATCAACATCTGATATTCCTTTGCTTGTCATTTCTTCTCGTTGGGCTTCGAACTTCTTAGCTACACATGGCATCACAGAAACAGAATAGATGTCTTCAGGATTTAATGCATTTGTTTTAGCATAATAATTCTTAATTAAAGTACCCATTATTTGTTGTGGCGACTTGCACCTTGACAAATTAGGGATTAAATCAGGATGGGTTTGTTCTACATATTTAACCCATGAAGGGCAACAACTTGAAAACATTGGAAGATTTGATCCTGTTTTAATTCTTTCAATCAATTCGGAAGCTACTTCTATTGCATTGATATCGGCTGAGAAACTACTATCAAATATTTTATTAAAACCTATTTTGCGCAAAGCAGAATTAAGCATTCCATTAATATCTTTCCCGGCTTTTAAATTAAACTCTTCGGCAAGAGTAACAGAAACAGTTGGTGAATATTGAATTACTACATGTTTATCAGGGTTGTTGAGAGACTCTAATAATTCGGGGAGATGATCTTTTTCATACAAAGCACCTGTTGGGCAAACCATAATACATTGACCACAGTTAATACAACTCGATAAGTTAATTGGCCTGTTATAAGATGGTTCAATTGAACATTCATTCCCTTTCTTCACAAAATCAATAGCAGTAACACCAACTATCTCTTCACAAACTCTAACACATCGGCCGCACAATATACATTTCTTTGGATCTCTTATTAAACTGGAACTTGATCTATCAGCTTTTAATATGTTCTTATTTCCGGGAATTCTTCTTTCTAATATGTTTAAATCGATACTTAACTTTTGCAGTTCGCAATTACCATTTCTTTCGCAATACAAACAATCATCGGGATGATTTGAAAGCAATAACTCCACAATAGTCTTCCTTGCCTTTATCACTCTTGGCGAATGGGTTTTAATCTTCATCCATTCTTCAACTATTTGCGAGCAGGATGGAACTAAATCTTCTCTACCTTCCACTTCAACAACACAAATCCTACAAGCTCCTGTTGGCAGTAAATCTTCCATAAAACAAAGAGTAGGAACTTTTATTCCGTTCCTATTCAAAGCTGAAAGGATTGTTTCTCCTTTTCGAGCTTTTATTTTCTTGTTGTTTACTTCTATATCAAAAACCATATTACAATAGTGTATTGCGTGTTTCTTTATTTAACAAATATTGCACTGAATTTACATGTCTCAAAACATTCTCCACATCCTATACATTTCTCTTCAATAATAAAATGTGGATACTTTGCTGTACCAATAATAGCATTAACAGGACACTTTTTAGGACAAGCATTACAGCCTGTACACTTGTCGATATCTATGTTGAAAATACGTAACTCTTTACATACTCCGGCTTTACATTCTCTGTCGAATATATGCTCTTCGTATTCATCACGAAACCATTTAATAGAACTAATAAATGTATTAGCTGCTGTTTTGCCTAAACCACATAAGGAAGTGTCTTTTATTACCTCTGCCAAACTTTCCATCTGCATTACACCTTTAAATCGTTCGAGTGTTTGGTGCGATTTCTCGTCTTTCGGGCGTTTTGTTATGCTGTCGAGTATCTCATACATTCTATGAATTCCTTCCCGGCAAGGAATACATTTTCCACAACTTTCTTCGCTTAAATACTTGAGATAATATTTAGTAGTGTCAACAATACAGCTATCCTCATCCATTAAAATGACACCTCCCGAGCCCATTATTGCTCCGTTTTCTTTGAGTACATCATAATCAACTTCGATATTTAAGTCTTTTTCAACAATATTTATCCCTGCCGGCCCTCCAACCTGAAGTGCTTTAAGCGTTTTATTGTTTTTTACTCCCTCACCTATCTTATACACAATATCGTTAAAAGTAGTACCCATTGGTATTTCTATAACTCCCGTATTCTTAATCTTCCCCGAAAGGGTAAACACCTTAGTTCCTTTACTCGATTTTGTCCCTATTGTGTTAAACCAGTTAGGCCCATTCGTAATTATTGAAGGTATATTGCATAAAGTTTCTACGTTATTTATAACAGTAGGTTTTCCAAAAAGACCTCTTTCGGCAGGGTAAGGAGGACGTAGCTTTGGCATACCTCTTTTACCTTCAATGCTACTGATTAAAGCAGTTTCTTCGCCACATATAAATGCTCCCGGACTCAACTTTATTATAATATCTAAATTAAATGCACTATCATAAATATCCTCTCCCAGAAGCCCATATTCTTTTGCTTGTTCTACAGCATTTCTTAGTCTGGCAATTGCAAGTTTATTAGTTGATTTAATATATATATAAGCTTTGCTAGTGCGAATTGCATAAGCAGCAATTGCAATTCCTTCTATTAATTTGTGAGGATTACTTTCGATAAGCATTTTATCAATAAAAGAGCCTGGGTCGCTTTCGTTTGCATTGCAAATTAAATATCTTTGATCGGAAGCGGTATCATGTGCAATCTTCCATTTTTTACCTGTCGAAAAGCCTGAACCTCCTCTTCCTCTTAGTTCACTCTTTTCAACTATCTTGCATACTTCGTCTGAGGTATATTGATATATAGTTTTAAGAAAAGCTTTATATCCGCCAATTGCAATATAATCTTCGATGGATTCGGGATTAATAATACCTGCATTTTCTAATACAATACGCTGTTGTGATGCAAAGAAGGCTAAAGAATCAATAAAAGGAACGTTTTCCCAACTTTGTAAACCTTTTTGTCTGTATTGACCTAATACAAATTCGTTTATTACATTATTATTAAAAATAGCATCCAATACATAAGGAACATTTTCTTTAGTCATGTTTTTAAACGAAAGCCTTGTCATTCCGGGTAACTGAACATCTACAATGGGTTCAACAGCACAAAGTCCCACACAGCCAACCTCTACCACCTGAGCTATTATCTGTTTGTAGGTAAGATAATCATTAATTGCTGTAATTGAGTTTTCGACACCTGCTATGATGCCACATGTTCCTTTGCCCACATATATTATTGGTGTCAATGTTTTTTCTCTTCTGAAAAACTTTAGTTTCTCTTCTACTTCTTTTGGAAAAACAGTAGTATCTTTTATAAGAACTTTCTCTTTAAAAAATTGAATATTGTTTACCATAACTGTATAATTATTCTTCTGTTTCATTGAGATTATCCAACAACTCTTTTAATTTTTCAGGAATAATTTCAGTATAATAATTATTATTAATAGAAATTATTGCTGCTTTTTCGCAGGCACCTAAGCAGGTAACTGTCTCGAGACTAAATTTGCCATCGCGTGTAGTTTGTCCTACTTTTATTCTTAATATCTTTTCTAATTCTCTTATGATAGCTGAGGATTCAGAAAGGTGACATGAAGTTCCATCACACACTTTAATGTGATACTTACCAATTGGTTGAAACCTGAATTGATCGTAGAATGATGCAATGCCATATATCTTAGCTGAAGCCAGCCCAAGTTGTTTTCCAACTTCGGCAATTGCTTCCTCCGACAAATAACCTGATGTTTCCTGAATGTTTAGCAACATATCAAGTAGTAAGCTACGGTCTGGTATATAGTACTTTCCTTTATTTGCATTCATTTTTTTGGTCATTAAAATGGACTATAAAATTCTATACAAAATTACTTTATTTATTTCAATTAACAAATAAATTTTGTTAAGACAATAACATTGTTAGAATCCTAACATTTAAACAGCTTGTTTATTTTTGCAAAGCTTATGATTATTAATAACATCTATCAAATAATTTAATTTTAATTATTTATTAATATTCAGTGCAAATATAAGTAATATTCTATTACCATTCATAAAAATAAATAATTTAAAATTGAATCCACTCCGATTAGCGTCATAGCGTTATTTCGAGTCCCAATACTTTCAGCACACCAAGTGAAATTACTATATTTAATTAATCACGATGTCATTACGAATGTTTGCTTTAGCAAACGGAAGCAATCCCTGTTTGGGTTATCTATCACATTTAGTTCAATATGCAAAATATTGTCATTAGTAAAGAAATAATGCAATCTCATTCTACATATAAACAATAGATTGCTTTGTCGTTCTTCCTACTAATGACGACGTTTTTTATTTATAAATGACTTATCGGAGTTAACTCATTTATTAAATGTTTTTAAAAAAATTAAAATTTATTTTATAATTGAATAATAGGATATTAACGATTTTAATACTAAATTCCATATTTCTAATTCTATTTTGCTATACTTATAATATCAAATAGTTATTGATGTAAAACATACAAGTCGATCAAACTGTATAGTTGCATCATCAAACTGTATAGTTGCATCCTCCAATTTGTTTTTTACGAAAATAATATCATTATTATAATACTAATATACATAACATCCATTAACCTTAAATTCAAAAGCTTTTTATTTGACGTAAACATTATCGTAAGACAAAACCGAATAGGTTTAAAAAAACCTGTTCGGTTTAAATCAATGTATTAACTAACTTCTTGCGGAAGTAAAGATTATTAATAAAATATTTAAAGGTATAATTATCTATAAAAGAAATAAAGCAAGTATAGGTACCACAAGACCAGCAATAACGAACCATACACCTCTTCGGCTCAGGCTGTTTTTGCTTTTGGCGATAACAAATAAACCGCTTATTGCAATTATTATCATCCCTATACAAAAGGTGTCGGAATACCACAACCACCAGCTTCCCGGATTGTAATGAAGGAAGTTAACCTGAAAAAAGAAAGGTCTTCTGCTTATCTTTTCGATATATCCTTCTTTTGATTCCATATTGACAGATATTGATCCATCATTAATAAAAATCTTCAGCGTATTAGCATCAGGAAAGAAATACTTTTTGTAATGATTTTCTTCATTATATTTCTTCAAAAAAGTCAACACCCACTCTTTAGTAACAGTTGATTTTTCGATGCTATCAGTAATAGTAATGTCTTTGTAAGTGATTTCGTAATTAGGATTCCAATCATTTTTATGATTAAGAGCAATACCCGAAATACAATATATAATGGTGACTCCAAAAAAGAAATAACCAATATCTCTGTGCAGGATCCTATTCCATTTCCTGAATATTCTCAAACTATTTGATGACATATATTAAGAACAAATGAAGGAATCTATTTCTTTATTACTTTAAAAGTCTTGCAATTGATGGCATAGATAGAAATATATGGCTTACCACTTGTTTCTAATTTCTTACGAAACTCTTTTACCTCAGCATAAGGATCTTCTTTAGCTTTATTTGCTTTTGTTGTGTCTTTATTTTGTCCTGCAATAGCTTTGCTCTCTTCAGTACAAACTTTAACATCTTTGTCGTCAATGTTCTTTTTAATGTCGGCTTCCCATTCATTTAGGTAGTTGACATCTATCTTTTCATCCTCAACTACAGTTCCTGTAAGTTCGATATCATTGCCTTCGTACTTAATATCGAATGTAGCAAATTCGCCGCCGGCATTTACTTTTACAGTCTTTTCAGCATCAGCTCCAAATAAGAAAAGCTTTTTGCCACTTTCTTTACATACATGTGATATTGTGCCAACTATTACAATATCTTTGCCTGCCCATTTCTCAGGACTTAATAAAAAACTATCAACTGTCATACCTACTTTGGTTGAGTCTGTTGCTTGTTTTGCACCGCTTTTACAACCGGTGTTGTTAAAGAAAATAAAAGCACCTAATGCTAATAATAAAAATGTTTTTTTCATAGAAGTTTGGATTTTGACGTTTAAAAACGTTGTTAAATAATAAATATATTAATAATTTACAAAAGTACAGCTTTTTTACAACTAAACAAATTATGTCTTACTAATATAGGATATTCTTATGCATTAATAAATATATTTAAGAAAGATTATTAATTAGTATCAGATATTATGTAGATTATGCTGCTTTGTTAGCTCTTGCTCAGCTCTTGTTATTTCGAGATGCTTTCTTCCGATGCGTTTCAGATTGTAAGCACATATTACTAATCCGATATAACATTTAAAATATTCTAGTCCTTTATCTGAGCATCTGTTTAGACCACAATGTTCAAGTTCATTTATATTTGATTCAATAGCACAATGCTTATTTCGTAAACGAATAAATATTTTATCTGTTTCTTCTAAACGTGCTTGTTGATTACATTTCCCTTTTTTAGGCATGACCAACTTTAATACTTATTCTTTTAATAGTACTTTATTTATTTTTGTGCCAAAAATCTTTATCAAAACTCCTACTTCCAACTTGATATTTTGACAATACACGGATTGCTAATTCCATTACTATTTCAGAATTTGTGTCGTTTTAAATTATCTTGTAGTTAACTATTAGCCCACATTTCAACTCAGGAGAGTCTGAAGTGTTAAATAGTAGTCAAATAAGGCTTACAAGGGACTATTTTAAAGTTAAACAAGATGGCAAGATCCGTAGTTGCCAAAGGGCTTACAGCAGCTCTGTTTAATAAAGGATTAGCAGTAACATGAAATTTCTTTATAAAATTAACTACTTGCTCATTAATACTTTTAGTTTTAGTTAAAGGGTTTTCATGCTTTGTCCAAAGTCCGTTTATCGGATCAAGAAAAGCTGTAAATTGATCGCTCCACCAGTGCACTTCCAGATTTGTCCATCCGAACGAAGTTGCAGTAGTCGGAATTACGGTTAACGATAAGCTGTCGTTTGTTCTTTTCATGTAAGAAGCAAAGTCTTTTTCATTTGTTGGAATTCTTGAAGTCATAATTTTTTTTATTTATTAATTAATATTAATTGTTAATGTGTAATTTATATTTACAAATAGAAATTTATAACTTAGTGATGTCAATTCACTGTCGTTAGATTCTAAACTTCGGTCGTTAGATTTAAAACCTCGGTCGTTAGATTCTAAACTTCTGTCGTTAGATTTAAAACTTCGGTCGTTAGATTTAAAACCTCTGTCGTTAGAT
>JBAXLO010000103.1:0-15544 GCA_037134755.1 Bacteroidota bacterium
GAATCGAACCGGCACGAGTGTTACCTCATTGGTTTTTGAGACCAACGCGTCTACCAATTCCGCCATCAGGGCGTTCGTAAACGAACGTTGAGGTTGCAAAATTAATAAATATAATGATATAAGCTTTATTTATTTTCAAAAAAAACAATATTTATTTTTAGAAAAGGTGCATTCTTTTGCATTAATTTGTTAATTTTGCAAACTGAAAGCGAAATCAAATAAATAATCACAATGTCGAATCAAGTAAACATATTTTCAGGTAGAGCAACAAGTTACTTAGCTGAAGAGATTGCAAAATGTTATGGTATGGAGTTAGGAAAGTCATTTGTACAGACCTTTTCTGATGGTGAATTCCAACCATCTTTTGAGCAAAGTATAAGAGGTAGTGATGTTTTTATAGTACAATCTACTTTTGCCCCAACTGATAATCTATTTGAGTTATTATTGATGATTGATGCTGCCAAAAGGGCTTCTGCAAGAAGAATTATTGCTGTGATGCCTTACTTCGGCTTTGCTCGTCAAGATAGAAAGGATAAACCAAGGGTTTCGATTGCTTCAAAACTTGTAGCTAACCTATTGACAACTACCGGAGCTCAGCGTTTAATAACTATTGATCTTCATGCTGACCAAATTCAGGGCTTTTTTGACGTTCCTGTTGACCATCTATATGGTTCTTCAATATTTATACCTTATATTAAGAGTTTAAATTTACCAAATCTTACTTTTGCTTCACCTGATACCGGTGGAACACGTAGAGCAGGGGTTTATGCAAAGAATATGGATACAGGTTTTGTGATATGTTACAAACAACGTAATAAACCTAATGAAGTTGGTAAGATGCAATTGATTGGTGATGTTAAAGGTAAAGACGTTATTTTACTTGATGACATTATTGACACAGGTAATACTATTTGTAAAGCAGCTAATATGATGATGGAGAATGGTGCTTCAAGTGTAAGAGCAGTTATTACACATCCATTATTAACAGGATGTGCTTACGAAATGGTTGAAGAGTCGGCATTAACACAATTGATAGTCAGCAATACTATACCATTAAAAAAACAAAGTGATAAGATTCATGTTATTTCTATCGCAGAACTTCTGTCGAATGTAATCAGAAGTGTTGAAAATAACGAATCAATTTCATCATTATATAATACTGAAACAAAATAAAATACACCTATATAATAATTAATAAATAAGAGTAAGGAAGTTTAGGGTGTGACTTTTTAACTCAATAATAAATTACATAAAATGAAAACAGTATCAATGAGCGGTTCTCTAAGAGAGAACGTAGGGAAAAAGGATGCTAGAAAAACCAGATTAGAAGGCAAGGTTCCTTGTGTTCTTTATGGTGGATCAGAACAATTACATTTCTCAATTCCTGAAAAAGATTTTAAAGACATTATCTTCACTCCAGAAGTTTGTTTTATAGATCTTAATGTAGATGGAAAAGAGTTTAAAGCTTCTTTAAAAGATGTACAGTACCATCCGGTAACTGATAACATTTATCACGTTGACTTCTTAGAAATTATCGAAGGTAAAACAATTACAATGAACATTCCTTTAGTTGTTACCGGTAATTCAACAGGGGTTTTAAGAGGGGGTAAATTAATCAGAAAACTCAGGAGAATAAAAGTGAAAGGTTTACCACACTTAATTCCTGATAACATTACTCTTGATATTACTGATTTAGATATCGGTGGTTCAATAAAAGTAAGTAGCCTAACAAGTGATGGAATTGAATTCTTAGATTCAAAAAACATCGAATTAGTTGCTGTTAAAATGACTAGAGCAGTTGAAGAAGCTACAACTGAAGTTGCTAAAAAGTAATTAATAGTTAACATATTAATAAAGGTATAAAGTATTGCACTTTATACCTTTATTTTTTTAATACAATCCGAAATGAAATATCTTATCTGTGGTTTAGGAAATGTGGGTGACGAATATGAAAATACGCGTCATAATATTGGTTTTATTATTTTGGATGCTTTGATAAAAGGATTTGATGCTAAGTTTGCAATCGACAGACATGCTTATCATGCTGAAATAAAGTTTAAAGGCAGGACATTAATATTAATAAAGCCTACCACTTATATGAATTTGAGTGGTAAAGCTGTTAAATATTGGATGACTAAAGAAGCTATCCCTCTCGAAAACACATTAATTGTTCTTGATGATTTGGCATTGCAACCCGGAGCTATTCGAATGAAGAAATCGGGTAATGATGGAGGTCATAATGGCTTAATCCACATTAACGAAACGCTTAACACTATCGAATATCCTCGTTTGCGCTTTGGTATTGGCAATGATTATGCTCGTGGTTTTCAAGTGGATTATGTGTTGGGTAAATGGACCAGAAAAGAAGAAGATATTATTATTCCTAAAATAGATGTAGCTGTTGAAATGATTAAAAGCTTCACCACTATTGGTATTGAACGCACTATGAATTTCTTTAATAATAAATAAGAAATCAAATTACTAATTAAGTTGCTAAAGACAAGGCTGATAATATGAATTCAGAGGCTGACACCTAGGCAAACGACTTGGTAACTAAGGCGAAATCGCAAGGTGATGGCATTATTAAAACTACTTAAGACAAAACCTAGTTGTAATATGCATCTAAAGCGCATACTACAAACTATCCCTTCAATTCTTTTTCGCATTTAATGCATATTTTTATCTCATTTAATAATAATTTCGGTATAAATATTATTTTTTAGCATCAGAAAGGTTTGTACTATACCCTTAGCGGGAATGCTTTTGTATTTTAACGATTTATTTATGAAAGATAATTAATACTTTTATCATATTAAAAAGTTTACATTACTAAGAGTTCTTAAACAAGTATTTAAACTTTAAAAGAAATGAAGACAGCTTGCACAAGAAAAATGAATAGTATCGAAAACAACAAGGGCATAATTGTATGCAGTGTTTGTGCAAATGATAGCTTATCTATAAAATCAAATCATAACTCACATATAAATAAAAGGTTCGATTATTTAGTCAATCGTTCAAACGACTTTGTCAATCGTCCAAACGATTTGTTCAATCGTCCAAACGACTTAGTCAATCGTCCAAACGACTTAGTCAATCGTCCAAACGACTTAGTCAATCGTCCAAACGATTTGTTCAATCGTCCAAACGATTTAGTCAATCGTTCAAACGACTTTGTCAATCGTCCAAACGACTTAGTCAATCGTCCAAACGATTTGTTCAATCGTTTTACATTGGTTACCAAACATTATGTTGAGAAACTGGGTAAGCAGTTTAAAGACTTGTTAAAGTGTGTTGATATTAAGGATATTTATCTATCGAATTACGAATTAAGATTCATAAAAACGTAATTCGCAATTCGTAATTCGCAATTAATTTTAAAAGAGCCGTTAGCAAATTAGTGTTAATGGCTTTTTTCTTATTATAATCTTCTTTATTAATAATAAGAAAAGAATAATCATCATCAAAAACATTAAAAATCATTTAATTATCAATAATATTATAATAAAAATAATATTTTTAACATACAAATAAGCTTTAATTCAAGACTTATGACTACATTTGTCGCTCAAAAAAACAATTGAATAACCTATGAATAAATATCGTATTTTTGTACTTACAGGCATGTTTGCCTTAGTATTAAGTGTACTGAGCACCAATGCTTGTACTAATTTTTTGGTAACAAAAGGAGCATCAAAAGATGGCTCAACAATGATTACCTACGCAGCCGATTCGCACACATTGTATGGCGAATTATACTACCGCCCGGCTATGGATTACGCTGAAGGTGCTATGATGGACGTAATTGAGTGGGACACAGGCAAGCCAATGGGCAAGATTAAGCAAGCACGCCACACCTATTCGGTTGTTGGCAACATGAATGAGTATCAGGTGGCTATTGGCGAAACAACTTATGGTGGACGTATGGAATTGTATGATACTACTGCCATAATTGATTATGGTAGTATGATGTACATTGCATTGCAACGTTCGAAAACTGCTCGCGAAGCCATCAAAGTAATGGCCGAATTGGTAGCCGAATATGGTTATGCCAGCGAAGGCGAATCTATTTCGGTATCGGATGTTAACGAAGTGTGGATCTTCGAAATCATTGGCAAAGGCGCGCCAAGTGTAGGCAAAGATGGCAAAAGAATATATGATAAAGGGGCAGTTTGGGTAGCTCGTCGCATCCCTGATGGATATATTTCGGGTCATGCTAACCATGCACGTATCACTACTTTCCCTTTTGATAAAGACAAAAGCTCTATCTCGAGCAAGAATTTAAATAAGATCTTTGATCCACGTGTTGAGAATGTTTATTCTTATGATGTTGTTACTTTTGCTCGTAGCAGAGGCTACTTTAAGGGAGAAGATAAGGATTTTAGTTTCTCAGATGTATATGCTCCTGTTGATTTTGAAGGCGCACGTTTCTGCGAAGGACGTGTATGGGCAGGTTTCAATAAAGTAAATAAAGACATGGCTCAATACATTGATTATGTTAAAGGTGAGAACCTTAAAAACAGGATGCCTTTATGGATAAAACCTGATTTTAAACTTTCTTTACAGGATGTAAAAGGTTTGATGAGAGATCATTTTGAAGGCACACCATTTGACATGACAAAAGATGTAGGTGCAGGTCCTTATGAATGTGGTTACCGCTGGCGTCCACTTACCTGGAAAGTAAATGGTAAGGAATATGTAAACGAAAGAGCAACCTCAACACAACAGACAGGCTTCTCATTTGTAGCACAATCACGCCCTAATATGCCCGATAAGATTGGTGGCATCTTTTGGTTCAGTGTTGATGATAGTTATAGCACTGTTTATGTTCCTATGTATTGCGGTATTACCAAGATTCCTGAACCTTATAGAGAAGGTAACGGCAGTATGGTTGAATATTCTGAAACATCTGCTTTCTGGATCTTTAACTTTGTTTCTAACTTCTGTTATTTAAGGTATAATGTTATGATAAAAGATGTTCAGAAGGTACAAAGTGAGCTTGAGAACAAATTTATTGCCGAAGTACCTGCTGTTGATAAGAAAGCAATGGATGCTTATGCAGTTAGCAAAGAAAAAGCACAAGAAATCATTAATAACTATTCAAATGAACAAGCTAATCTTACAGCTACAAGATACAAAAAACTTGGTCAGTATTTACTTGTTAAATACATGGATGGCAATATAAAGAAAGAAAAAGACGGTAAGTTTATGATGAATGGTTACACACAATCAGCATCACCTAGCCAACCCGGCTATCCTGAATGGTATTTAAAAAAGATAGTTGATGATGCCGGCGAAAGACTAAAGGTTATTGAAGAACCAAAGAAATAAGAGGCTTTTAGGCATTAGGCTATTAGACTATTAGGCAATAATAAAAGAGCCATCTTCACTTATATGAAGATGGCTCTTTTGCTATTTATTTGTAGATAATAAAGGCTTCAAGTGTTTACTTGAGCCCTCCTATAATTTCACTAACAGAGCTATGACGGTGACGTCTAAGATAATCTTCGATACCTGCAATAATTTTAGTACACACAGCAGGGTCAATAAAGTTAGCGGTACCAACTTGTACTGCTGTTGCACCGGCAAGCAAAAACTCAATAGCATCAGTGGCAGTCATTATACCTCCCAATCCAATCACAGGAATCTTTACAGCTTTGGACACCTGCCAAACCATGCGCAAAGCAATAGGCTTAACAGCCGGCCCGGATAATCCTCCTGTATATGTTGATAAAACAGGAGTCTTTCTTTCGGCATTAATAGCCATCCCTAGCAAGGTGTTTATCAATGAAACAGAGTCAGCACCGGCAGCTTCAACAGCTACTGCCATCTCTGCAATATTAGTTACATTAGGAGATAGTTTAACTATCAAAGTCTTTTTGTAAACTTGGCGTATTGCTTTGGTTACAGCACTTGCCGAATGGCAACTAGTCCCAAAAGCCATACCACCTTCCTTAACATTAGGGCACGAGATATTGAGTTCGATAGCAGGAATCTTATCAAGATCATTAAGCTTTGAAGCTACTTCAATATATTCATCTACTGTAGAACCGGAAACATTAACAATCATGTGCGTATCGTAATCTTTTATGCGGGGATAAATATCCGAGATAAAATAATCAACACCTTTATTCTGCAAGCCTACTGCATTCAACATACCGGCAGGAGTTTCGGCCATACGTGGATAAGCATTGCCCTCGCGATGCGAACCGGTAGTACCTTTAACAAATATACCACCTAAAGTAGATATATCCATGAAATCAGTAAACTCTTCGCCATAACCAAACGTACCCGAAGCCGTCATCACAGGGTTCTTCAGACACAAATCCTTTATTTTAACACCTAAATCTATCATACTATTATTTTAATATACCCAACCAGCCAATTCTTTCGGATTAAATATAGGGCCCTCTGTACAAGTACATTTGTTGCCATGTCTGGTTTCCACAACACAACATAAACAAGCACCTATTCCACAAGCCATCATGTTTTCTAACGACACTTCGCATCTCTTCCCATGATTAAATGCAAACTTTGACAACACTCGCATCATAGGTTCGGGACCACAAGTATATATCATCGAAAACTCACATTTTACAGGCTTTAGAATACTATGATTGGTAACTAATCCTTTTTCACCCATCGAACCATCCTGTGTAGTAATATAAACAGTACTATGCTTTTTGTATTCATGTACCTCAAGGATATCTTCCTTACTTCTTCCGCCAATTAAAGTGGAAACTTTAAAACCTTTAGCTTTTAAGAATCTGGCAAGATATAATAATGGAGCCACTCCACAACCGCCACCAACCAACAAAATGTTGTCTTCGGTAGGAATACTGAACGAATTGCCCAATGGATAAACTATATTTACAGTCTCTCCGCATTGTGCATGGCTTAAGGTGTTAGTGCCTTCGCCTAACTTCTGAATAAGAAACTTAATAGTGTTTTCCTTATAATTAACATCATGTACTGATATTGGCCGACGAAGAAAGACATTCTTATTTCCTTTTACCTCCATCTGCACAAATTGTCCCGGTAATATTTCGGACAATTTCTCGGGTGCTTTAAGTTCTAATAAAAAATAGTTATGGTTGATCTGTTGATTTCCCACAACTAACATATCATGTATATATTTCTTCATTTATTATAATTTAGTAATAGTTATCATTTTACATCCCTCTGTTTCTTCCGCTTATTTCAATTATATTAATAACAAAACACGAGACATTTGTTATTGCCGGCTTTGAATACTCAAAAGTTTTGCCGGTATATTTCATCATAACCTTATTCATTATATCGGTTTTCTTTTGGATATCTTCTTCAAATTCAACCTTACCACTTGCTACTACACTTTTATAAGTCATGCTATAACTACATGCAACTGTCTCATGGTGATGAAAAAGCTTATGACCTAAACTAAAAGCTATACATACATCAGGATTAACTTTTAAGATGTCAAGTTTCTTACCGAAACTACCCGAGTGCAGGTATATCTTATTGTCTTCATACGCAAAGTTAAAAGGCAATACATAAGGTTTACCATCTTTATCAACCATGCTTACATAGCAAACTTCACAGTTATTTATAACTTCTTCTAGTTCTGAATGCTTTTCAATTATTTTTGTGTTCATTCTTTAAATTTCTTAACAACAACTTTACCTGATTTAAGTTTCTCAGGCAACTCTAATAAAAAGGTAATTAATGATAATATTATACTGAATATAAATGCAGTCCCGAAACTATCAATCTTAAAGTCGTCAACAATACTTGATGTAAGGAGGATCATAAAAGCATTAAGGAACAATAAAAACAATCCAAATGTTAAAATAGATGCAGGTATTGTTAATAATACTAATAAAGGTCTTAAAAAAGTATTGAGTAAAGATAAGACTAAAGCTACCAATATAGCTGCAATATAATTAGGCAAATACACACCCGGCAATAATTTTGCAGTAATGACAACAGCAAAGGATGTAACAACTACTTTATATACAAATTTCATAAACTGTGAATTAACTGTCATTTATCTATTCATAAAACAAACAAACTTTAACATTTATTTATTTGACAAAATTACTAATTTTTGATGAATTAAAACTTAAAATAATTAACATGCTAAAGAATCTATTAATGATGGTTAAAGCTTTTTCATCGAAACATTTCTAAATTTATAAAGCCAGAAACGGTAAAACCAAACAATAATTATCGCCATAATTACTCTTGGCACCATTATCCAGAGAACAGGCACTCCTATAGTAACAAATAATAAAGTATCCTCCAACTGCGAATGAGATACTGCTGTATGATGATTCAAAATATCTGTTTCAATAATTGTAATGTTTTTCCTCTCCAGTTGTTCTATCATAATTGCTCCACCATAAGCAAGTCCTAAGAAGTTAGCAACAATCCACAGGAAGGAAGTATTTGCTGGCAAACCCATCATACGCATAAATGGAGATAATACTCTGGAAAGTAAATTTAAGATACCGAATTCTTCCAAAGCCTTCTGTAAAATCATTAAGGTATTAATAAATAAAATAACTTTTAATGAAAGCAATAAAGTATTAATACCCCATGTTTTTAAGACTTCCATTAATGGAATCTGACTAATAGTTTTTGATGTCTCTGCTATTGTTTTTTGAATATCGGGAGGTAATAATAAATTTAAAACAAAAGCTCCTACAATACTAGATATTACTCTTATTAATACGATCTTTATAGTAGAAGAGCCTGTCTTCTTCTGAATAACTGTCTCAACAATTAAATTATGAGCTATAAGTATCATTAAGGCAAGAATAGTAGTTTGACGAATAGTAAGCGATAAAGTTGACATAACTGCAATAGCTGAATACACATTAAGAAAGATACCTGTAAGATAAGCAAGAGAACATTGTCCGGGCAAACCAATAAGATGAAACAAAGGATTGATAAAATGAGCCAGCCAACCTAATATTCCGGTGTAATTAAGTATAGTTACACCTAATGAAATAGGAATCATTAAACTCAGTAACCAACGACATGTTTTGAATGCAGGAGGTATTGATACTTTAACAATATTTCCTAAACGTATAAGAAATTGAGTAAAATTAGTTTCTGACATTATTATATTATTTCATTTGAGTTTGCAAAGTAAAGAAAACTTTCTGTTAGATTTACAAAATATAAATCTTTTTTCTTTCCGTCTCGTTAATTAGTAGTACTTTTATAAAAAATTTCAAACCATAATAATACAGACATGATAAATTCTGAATTCGCTAAGATTGAGGCAATCGTATTACATAAGACAGGTAATAAATTAAATGAAGAAGGGATTAAATTCTCAAAAGAACCTGTAAGAATAAATGAATTGTTGGAAGAATTACTCATAAAGTATTTCTTTTCACCATTCAAGCAGAATGAATATTATAATCTGTCGCACGAAACAGATATTAACTTAAATGAAGTTTACAGTTATGTTTCTGCAATCTTCGATGACCCTGAAAATTTGTTTGAGCAATCCGTAAACATTGCCAAGCATCTTTACGAACAATCCGTTCATCCTAAAATAAGAGGTGGCGAATTGTATGTGGTATATTTTAAAGACTGTAATATTGATGGCGAACCTATGGATGCTGTCGGTATCTTTAAATCGGAAACTCGCGAAACCTATCTAAAAATATATCCAGATGGTGATGGTTTCGGTATCGATAGTGATGCAGGTATTAATATCAATAAACTGGATAAAGGTTGTTTGATATTAAATACCGAAAAAGAAAAAGGTTACATTGCTGCTGTAGTTGATAATTTAAGTAAAGGTGGTGAAGCTCTTTATTGGATTGATGATTTCTTGCATTTGCGTGCCCGCAGTGATGATTATCATAATACTCAAAATGCAATTAATTTCTGCAAAAGCTTTGTTGTAGATCATCTTCCCGAAGAATATGAAATGTCGAAGATAGACCAGGCTGACATGCTTAATAAGTCTGCTAACTTCTTTAAAGAAAAAGATGATTTCGATATCGAAGACTTTGCCAACGAAGTTATAAAAGCACCTGAACTGATAGAGAAGTTTAAGAGCTACAAAAATCAGTTTGAAGACGAAAGGGATATGAAAATATCCGATGAGTTTGAGATTTCGGATGCTGCTGTCAAAAAACAATCACGAGTATTGAAAAGCGTTATTAAGTTAGATAAGAATTTCCACATTTATGTGCATGGCAATCGTGATATGATTGAAAATGGAACCGATGAGGACAATGGTATGCATTACTATAAACTGTTCTATAAAGAAGAGGTATCATAAAAAATAGAAGACATTAAAAAAAGGCATCTTGAATTCAGGATGCCTTTTTTATTAATCCTTTAACTTAATTTATGTCATTATTCCTCCCCTTTACATTTCGATAACTGAGCGGAGTGATATCCAGGCGTAGTGGAAGGTAGATATATGGACAAAGGATTGTTTTATTTTAACCAAAACACAAATTAAGCTTTCATGATATTCTTTAGGATTAATATTAGATATATTTAGAAATTATTGACAAAAGTGGGATTATAAATTGATTGACATGAACAAGCATTTTTATAAGATGCTGATATAACATGCATTAATTACAATTAGTCGAATTTATCACTAAAAGGATGGACTTTTTTTAGAAATAAATGGACTTTTTGTTATAATTTATTCGTTGTAATGAGTAATTTATTGACATGTGTATAGAGTCAATGAGGTGTTGGAGTTAGGAATGGAGAGTGGTGATATATTGACAGAGTCTTACTAGAATTCTATAGAGGCTTGTATTTTATTTATAGACTTGACTAGAAAATAAATTGAGGGTGTAAACTTATCTAAAGAAAATCAAAAGGGATTTACAAGGATTAAAAAGCGATTTATTGATATTGAAAAGATATTTATAGAGTTCATCAGGAAATTTACAGAGGTTTAAAAGTTATTTATTATGATTGACGGGAATTATAAAGACATTATGAAATTATTTATTGAGTTTAAAAGGAATTCTAAAGAAATTATGAAGTTATTTACTGCGGGCAACAGTAAAATTATTCGTTCCATTAAAAGATTTATTCGTTCCATTAGGAAATTTATTTAGATTTATTGAAGAAATTATTGCACAAACAGGTTTTTTTATTGCACAAACAGGAAATTTTAGAACACAAATGGGAATTTAATAAGATTTTAACTAAAAATACAAATTATTGATGTGTTAACCCCAGCCTTTAGGCTGTGGGTTTGTATTATGTGGTGTCTATTGGCTTTTATGCCTGATTCTTCAAGCCACAGAGTGGCGGCCTATTTGTAGAATAATGAATAAAAGCATCTTTTCTAAGCAGTATCGCTGCGACCTATTTATTTTATTTCATTTTTATTCCTCTTTATTCAGAATGTTTATTTACTTTTACAAAATTAAAATTAATCTTATACAGTATATAAATAAAGAGTACATTTGCATAATAATTTATATGAAAAAGAACTAATATATGACAGATAATTTAGAACTGGAGAAAAAACTTTGGAAAGCTGCCGACAAACTTCGTAAAAACATGGATGCTGCCGAGTATAAGCATGTTGTTTTGGGTTTGATTTTCCTTAAATATATTTCTGATGCTTTTGAAGAACAATTCCAAAAGCTTACTGCTGAGATAAAAGATGGTGCCGATCCTGAAGATAAAAATGAATATCTTGCCGAAAAGGTTTTCTTTGTGCCTGCTGTTGCACGTTGGTCGTATATACAGGCTAGAGCCAAACTTACTACCATTGGAAAAGATATTGACGATGCTATGGATGCTATCGAAAAAGATAATCCTTCATTAAAAGGTGTTTTACCTAAAGTATTTGCTCAGGAAAAACTCGACAAAGCCGGATTAGGTGGCTTGGTTGATTTAGTAAGTACTGCTACTCTTGGTACTAAAGAAGCACAAAGTAAGGATTTATTGGGCAAAGTGTTTGAATATTTTCTTGGTGAGTTTGCATTAGCTGAAGGCAAAAAAGGAGGGCAATTTTATACTCCCGGAAGTCTGGTAAAATTGTTGGTTGAAATGCTTCAGCCTTTTAAAGGCAGAGTTTTTGATCCTTGCAATGGTAGTGGTGGTATGTTTGTACAAAGCGATAAATTTATAAATGCACATCAGGATTATTACAGAAAAGACACCCGTAACGACACCCGTAGGGACACCCATAGGGACACCATATATGGTGTCCCTACCGATAATATTTCTATTTACGGACAGGAAAGTAACCAGACAACATGGCGTTTGGCAAAAATGAATTTAGCCATTCGTGGTATCGATAGTAGTAATGTGAAGTGGAACAATGAAGGTAGTTTTTTGAATGATGCGCATAAAGACCTTAAGGCAGATTATGTAATAGCCAATCCTCCTTTTAACGATAGCGACTGGAGTGGTGAGCTTTTGCAAAAAGATGCACGTTGGGTTTATGGTGTACCTCCTGCCGGAAATGCTAATTATGCATGGATACAACATTTCCTTTATCATTTAGCACCTAACGGCAAAGCAGGTTTTGTGCTTGCAAAAGGTTCATTGACTACAAAAACCAGTAATGAAGGAGAGATTAGAAAAGCACTTATCGAAAACGATCTGTTAGACTGTATCGTAAATCTTCCTTCTAAGTTATTTTTGAATACACAGATACCAGCTTGCTTGTGGTTTTTAAGGCGTAATAAAGAACAACGTAAAGGTGAAATTCTTTTTATTGATGCACGCAATCTGGGGCATTTGGTTAATCGTAAAACATTAGAGTTTACTGATGCAGATATTAATAAGGTAGCCGACACTTACCATAACTGGCTAAACACCTCTCCTCGGTTCCTGAGCGAAGTCGAAGGATTGGAGAGGCAGGGAGAGGTTTACGAAGATATTCCCGGCTTTTGCAAAAGCGTAAGTATTGAGGAAGTAAGAGGATTGAATTATGTAGTTACACCCGGCAGGTTTGTTGGTTTGGCTGATGAAGAAGATGATTTTAATTTTGAAGAACGCTTTACTTCTTTAAAAGCAGAGTTGGAAAAACAGATAGCAGAAGAAGTTGATTTGAACCAAAGGATAAAAAACAATCTCGCTAAAATAATAATAACAGAAAAAGTATGACAGCTTCTGAACTGATAGAACAATTAAAACAATTACCACCTGATACTAAAATTGTAATTAGAGGCTATGAAGATGGCTATAATGACATTTTGCAATTAAAGGCTATAAAAATAAAACCACTCATTAACTCCAATTGGTATGATGGAGAATATGTAAAAAGCAAAGATGAAGATGCAATTGAAGCAATAGATTTGTTTGGAGAAAATACAAAAGCAAAAGATGATTTATGAATAGTATGATAGCAAATTGTATGATAGAATTACAATTGAAACAATACTGTATGTTAATAAAGGAGGAGTTTATAGTAACAATTAACCCTATAAAAAACTGAAACCCGATAGCTTGAATTGCTTCAGAGGCTACCGGGAATATTATGCAGCAAAATTACAACATATATTATGAAAAAACAAATTTATTTGAAACTATTTTATGAAGTATAGAGAATTTGAAGAAATAATGTCATCACAACGAATGTATCGATACTACACTTCATGCACTAACAACTCAAGAAGAGCAATGACATTGTACAGATTAAATTTACGATTGTCACAAGAATTATTTACTATTGTAAGTTGCTTTGAGATAGCTTTGAGGAATGCTATAAATAATAACTATACTACTCATTATGGAAATGACTGGCTTAAAAATGCTGCTGCTACCGGAGGTTTTTTTGATAATGTTAAATGTATAAAAACAGCTCAGATTATAAATAAAAATGTATTAATTCTTGGTGCAAATTATACACATCATAAATTAATTGCAGAAATGGATTTTGGTTTTTGGAGATATTTGTTTGCACAACCTCAATTTTTTGCAGCAGGACAATCGTTACTAAATATTTTTCCTTCTAAACCAAGAAGTACACCACATATACAATATAATCATAAATTTGTTTTCAATGAACTTGAAAAGATTAATAAAATGCGTAATCGTTTAGCTCATCACGAACCTATTTGTTTTAGACCACGACAGCCTATCATAGAGACAACTTATGCCAGGCAACACTATAATCTTATTTTGCAGCTTTTTCAATGGATGCAAATTAACGAAGCTTCTTTATTATACGGTTTGGATCATATAAATCCTGTTTGTAATTCGATTGATAATGTTTAAAGATATGAGCAATTATATAATATTTTGGCTAATGGATAAAGATATGCACAATATATTCTGTTATTTGTGCAAATACTATTTCATATGCACAAGCTTTGTGCATAACAATTTCTCTTTTGTTAGGATAAATTCTTTATTATGAGTGAATGGAAGGAATATAAGCTGGGTGAACTTATAGATGTAAAACATGGTTTTGCTTTTAAAGGAAGTAATATAATTGATGAATTAACTCCAAATATTCTTGTCACACCTGGTAATTTTCATATTGGAGGTGGCTTTAAAAATTCAAAATTCAAATATTTTAATTCTGAATTTCCAAAAGAATATATTTTGAATGAGGATGATGTTGTTGTAACTATGACTGATTTAAGTCAGAAAACTGATACATTAGGGTATTCTGCAAAAATCCCTAAAAAAGAAGGATTTAATTTTCTACATAATCAACGTATAGGTTTAGTTAAATTTATTTCAAAAGAAGTCAATAAAGATTTTATATATTGGTTGATGAGAACAGAAAGTTATCAAGGTTTTATTGTTGGTTCAGCAAGTGGAACTTCAATAATGCATACTGCTCCATCAAGAATAAAAGAATTTTGTTTTAGACTTCCCCCACTTCCCGAGCAAATCCAAATAGCTTCTATTTTAAGTAGCTTAGATGATAAAATAGATTTACTGCACCGCCAAAACAAAACCCTTGAACAATTAGCCGAAACATTATTTAGGCAGTGGTTTGTGGAGGAGGCAGAGGAAAGTTGGGAAGAAAAAACTATTTCTGATATTATAGAAGTAAGAGATGGAACACATGATTCACCAAAACAAACTGAAAATGGAAAGTATTTAATTACTTCAAAACATTTAAAATCTAATGGTATTGATTATGAAAATGCTTATAAAATTTCAGAAACAGATTTTAATGAAGTAAACAAAAGAAGTAAAGTTGATATTGATGATATTTTATTTTCAATGATAGGCACATTAGGTTTAATTCATTATGTAGTTAAAGAACCGGACTTTGCAATAAAGAATATTGGACTGTTTAAGAGTTCACAAAAACCTTTTTTTGCTAAATTTCTTTTTCTTTTATTGAAAAGTCCCCAAGGTAAAAGATTTATCCATGAAAATGCAGATGGTTCAACACAAGAATATATTACTCTTGGAAATCTAAGAAATTTTAAATTCAAATATCCTGGTGAACATCAAATCAAAGGATTTGATATAGATGTCCAGCCATATTTTGAAAAAATAATATCTAATTCAAAACAAATACAAACTCTCACACAGCTTCGTGATACCTTATTACCAAAGCTAATGAGTGGGGAGGTGAGGGTGGGAA
>JBAXLO010000104.1:0-15520 GCA_037134755.1 Bacteroidota bacterium
ATTCAGATGACCCAACTGTTAATAATGGCTATGTTATATGCGATATTGATGGAAACGGAAATTTAGATTCTCAAGATTATGGATTGGCTTATAACAATGCAAATCTCGGGGCAAATATTATTACTCCTTTCTCTTATATGAAGAAGAAATAGAGAAATTGTATACAAGGACTAATTAATAACTAATTGTTTATTAATCAAAGATCCTTCATCTTAATTTGATGAAGGATCTTTATTTTTTATATCAAAATTGCGTACTTTAAATTTTAAACAATACTTCCAAATTATAGCTTAGATGTTTAAATAAAGAACCAATAAACCTGTAGTTCACGTATATATTGTATTTATGTTTCACTCTTAAGATAGTGCGTCAGACCAAAATCATTTGCAGGATGGGTCTCTTCACTTTCAGGATGGTTCTGTGATTTTCATAAAGTCTTTTTTAAAAAAGAATTGTTTTTTGTTATTTGTTGTATGTCAATTTAATATAAACATAATTGTTCTTCGAGTAATTAATTGATGTTAGTGTAAATTTAACAAGTAATTTTACGGAAAATTTAAAAATGAAAAACAAAACAATTTCACATTATTTTCGTTAAATGTAACGTCCCTTCAAGTTTCATTTAACGTGACATCATACTACTTATATTACAAAAATTAAATAATAAATTTAAATGGAAAATAATCAAGAACAAAACTCCGTACATACTGAAAACTCAATTAAGATGGCTACTAATCTTTTCTCATATCCTGAGATATTAGTCTTTACTTCATCATACAATGTTTATAAAGTTCAAAACAAAAATTATAACAGTATCGTGCAAATAGTAAGGGAAATGGATATGGAAGAAACTGAAAAACCAATATATCTTACAGGTACTAAAAATTATAGTGGCTATCTGTTTGTTTCTTTTGAAAATGGAAAAGCAGCAAAGATATCCTTTACAAGTTATCAGACCGAAACCAAAAGGAAGAAATTAAAAAATGCCTTTAGCAGTGAGTCAAAACTAGTTTTCATAGAACATATAGAAGGTGATATTGATTTGGTTGCAATCACCAGCATCGATAAAGTAGCATTGTTTAATACTAGCTTAATAAATCCATTAGGCAGCAGAACTTCAAAAGGAGTGCAAGTAATGAAATCAAAGGCTGGAAGCTATTTGAAAACATTAAAAAAGCTGAACCATGTTAAACTAATCGACCCTGAATATTATCGCAAAGATGCAGGCTTAAATATTGTGGGGTTTTATTTAAAACCGGATGACGAAATATAAGATTGATAAAATACATTTTCATTCATTAGATAGATAGCTCTGTTAGTAATTGATATTTAAATGAATCTTAATAAAAGAAAAATAAAAGTTCATAGGTTCAATAAGATTGATTAACTTTGCAGATTAGTTTATATGATGAAATTAGTACTGGATTTTGGAAATACATTGCAAAAAGCTGCCATCTTTGATGGAGATGAAATGGTGTTTCTGCAAGAGTACAAATTGCTTACTCTTATTGAATTGAAAGCATTAATAAACAAATACACTATTGATAAAGCTATACTATCTTCGGTAATTAATCATAATATAGATATTGTATCTTACTTAATATCTTCATTCCCTTTTGTTGAACTTGATAAAAATACAAAAGTTCCATTGATAATTAAGTATGATACTGTAAATACTCTTGGTAAAGACAGGCTGGCAGCCATAGTTGCTGCACAAAGCATTTATCCTGACCAAAATATATTGGTGATAAATGCAGGTACATGCATTACATATGATTTTATTAATGATAAAAAAGAATATCTGGGAGGGGCAATTTCTCCGGGTGTTCAGATGAAATTTAAAGCTTTAAACAATTTTACAGATAAGCTTCCGTTTGTTAAAGGCAGAAAAGATGTTAAGCTTATTGGCAAAACAACCGAAGAATCTATTTTATCAGGGGTTATAAATGGAACTTACTTCGAAATGACGGCAATGATTGAAGAATATAAAGCTGAATACAAAGATTTAAAAATAATTATAAGCGGAGGTGACAGAATTTATTTTGATAAACGATTTAATAATACCATCTTTGCAATCTCAAATATCGTTTTAATTGGTTTGAATTTAATACTGGATTTTAATGCTAAATAGTAAGACACGAATTATCTTAACCGTTGTTTTTTTGATAATGGTTTCATTTTATCAGGTAACTGCACAAACAAGAATCAGTTCACCATATTCAAAGTTTGGGCTTGGCGAGCTAGAGGATTACAATAATCCACGTTATGCAGCTATGGGTGGTATGGGAATTGCTTTAAGTAACCCTTACTCAGTAAACGTATTGAATCCGGCATCTTATGCTGCTTTCGATTCATTATCTTTTGTTTTTGAGGGAGGTGTTATTAGTAATTTCTCAACTATAATGAACAATACTTTAAGTCAAAAATCAAATTATACATCCTTATCATATATAACATTTGGTTTTCCTATAACTAAATGGTGGAGGGCAAGTTTTGGTTTGCTACCATATAGTAATGTGGGATTTAAAGTTTCGGATAAGGAATCTGTTGCTGATGTTGGAAATGTAACCTATCGTTATGAAGGTAGTGGCGGTATCAATCAGTTATATTTAGGCAATGCTATTAAGTTTAATAAGAATCTTTCGATTGGTATAAATGCTTCCTATTTATTTGGAGCTTTGGTTAAAACTAATTCTATTCTATTCCCTGATTCTGCTTTAGTTTATAATTCAAAAACAATAAATACCGTTAATATAGGTAACTTTTGTTTTAAATTAGGATTGCAGTATAACAAAAAGATTACAAAGAACTTTACGTTATTTACCGGTGCTGTTTTAGGGACAACAACTAATGCAACAACTAATGAGGACTTCCTTACTTATACTTATTCTCTAACTGCTGCAGGTAATGAAGTAGCACATGATACAAACGAAAATGTTTCGAGTGTTAAAGGTTCAGTTCGTTATCCAATGAGTTATGGTTTTGGTATTGCTTTAGAAAAAAATGACAAATGGTTGATAGGTGTTGATTATAGTGTTCAGAATTGGTCGGATTATACTTATGATGGTTATCAGGATTCTTTGAAGAATAGTATGAAACTTTCGGTAGGTTTAGAAATAAAACCTAATCCAATGGCAAGATATTATTACCAAAGGGTTGCTTATCGATTAGGTTATAAATATGCAACTAATTATTTACAGATTGACAACAATAAACTATCTGAGTACGGCATTAGCTTTGGTATTGGATTGCCTTTGCGTAAAACAAAATCAACTATTAATCTTGCAGTTGAAATAGGCAAACGTGGTACTACTTCAATTACGGATCCAAGACTTCTTCAAGAAAACTACACTAAGTTTACTATCGGTTTCTCCGCTCATGATATCTGGTTCTTTAAACGTAAGTTCGATTAATAAACAGACTTCCCAATGAATTCCTACACGAGAAAATTATTGATTAAATCAAATGCTAATAGTATTATATTTGGTTTTACAATACTTCTTCTTGTGTTTTTATTTTCGTGTAAAAACGATATGGTGAAAGTAAATATGTTGAATAACTTCCTTATCGAACCTGTTGAATCTGCAAAAGATATTACTGTTATTAGAAGCGATTCGGGCAAAGTGCAAGTCTTTATGACTAGTAAACAACTTGACCGTTATGAAGGTGAGCAGGCTATAACTAAATTCCCGAAAGGCTTAAAAGTTATTTTCTATGATCAGTTCAAGCAAGTTAAAACCCGACTTACTGCTAACTATGCTTTAAATTATGAAGATAGAAGGGTGATGGAGGTTCAGAATAATGTGGTGATAGTTGATGTTAAAAAAGGCGACACCATTTATACCGAACAACTAACATGGGATCAAAATAGAAGACAAATCTATTCAAGTTCTTTTGTTAGGCGTATTGCTAAAGATGGAAGTATTTTGTATGGTGATGGTTTCGACTCGGACGACAACTTTGAGAAATATACTTTACGTCGTCCAAGAGGTACATTTAATATAGATAAAGATCAATAATATATGAGTGACGGGCTATTGATAGTAGTAACGTTATTATTGTCAGCCTTTTTTTCGGGCATGGAGATTGCTTTTATATCTGCTAATAAGCTTAAGATAGAAGTTGATAAGAATAACGGTCTCTTTTCAGCAAAGATAGTTTCAAGGTTCATTAAAACTCCCTCTAAATTTATTGGGGCAATGCTTGTTGGCAACAATATAGCCCTAGTTATTTATGGTATCATTATGGCTCGTATCCTCGAACCCGCTATTTCTAATATCTTGCCACAAAGCTTTCATTCGTCAATAGTTATTCTTATTATCCAAACTGTTATAGCCACACTGCTTATCCTTATCACCTCTGAGTTTTTGCCAAAGGTTATCTTTCGTATCAATGCTAATTTTATATTAAATCTACTTGCTATCCCTGCAACTATCTGTTATTATTTCTTATACCCTATCGTATTTGTTTTTGTAGGTGTCTCCGAATATATTCTTAAGCATTGGTTTAAGGTTAAGTTTTTGCATCAGGATATTCCTTTTACTTTGATTGATGTTGATAATTATATTGATGAGTTTACCCGTGATAATCTCGAGCTAAGCGAAATTAAACAAGAGTTGCAGATGTTTCAGAACGCTATAGATTTTAAGAGTGTTAAGATTAGGGAATGTATGATTCCACGCAACGAGATTGTGGCTATTGATATTAATGACACCATTGCTGAACTTAAAGATAAATTTATCGAAACAAGTCTTTCCAGGATACTTATCTACGAGGGGACTATTGATAATATTACAGGCTTTGTTCATTCACATGACATTTTAAAGAATCCGGATAAGATAAATAAGGTTATCAAACCCATTATTTATGTTCCCGAAACCTTGCTTGCTAATAACTTGCTGACGATGTTTACCGAAAAGCGCATGAGTGTTGCTGTTGTCGTTGATGAATTTGGAGGAACATCAGGGATGATTACTACCGAAGATGTTATTGAGGAGATTATTGGCGAGATTAATGATGAGTATGATGTAGATGAATTGACCGAAAAGAAAATTGCTGATGACGAATATATTTTTGCTGGCAGGTTAGAGATCGATTATCTTAACGATAAATACCAACTAAACTTACCTGAGTCGGAAGATTATGAAACTTTGGCAGGATTAATCATTCATTACAAAGAAAGTATTCCCGATTTGGATGATGAGATTATAACTGATAACTTTATTTTTAAGATACTGGAAGCTAGCGAAACCAAAATAGAAAAAGTAAATCTAAAGATTAAAAATAAATAAAAAGCAATAGCTTCTATAACCATAAAAGAGAGAGCCTTCATCACTAAGTTTGATGAAGGCTCTCTCTGTATTATTAAATGTCTTAAAATCTAAGTACTCAAGGCACTCTAAGTACTCAAGGCACTTTATTTCGCTAGAATCTCAACCATATCAACAATACGGCTAGAGTATCCAAATTCATTGTCGTACCAAGAAACAATCTTAATAAAGTTTCCGCCGATTTCTTGAGTCAATAAAGAATCAAGGATTGAAGAATGACTGTTGCCAACGATGTCTGCACTTACAATAGGATCGATGCAATATTCTAAAATACCTTTCATTGGACCTTCAGCAGCAGCTTTCATAGCAGCATTTATTTCTTCTTTAGTTACTGATTTAGTTAACTCGCAAGTTAAATCTACAACCGAACCGCATGGAGTAGGAACGCGCATTGAGAAACCATCTAATTTGCCTGTTAATTCAGGGATTACTAAACCTATAGCCTTAGCAGCTCCGGTTTTAGTTGGGATGATTGACAATGCAGCACCTCTTGCTCTTCTTAGGTCGCTGTGTGGAAAGTCGAGAATTACCTGATCGTTAGTGTATGAATGGATGGTGTTCATCAATCCTCTTACGATACCGAAATTATCGTGTAAAACCTTAGCTACAGGAGCTAAACAGTTGGTTGTACATGATGCGTTTGAGATGAATTGCATTTCTGGTTTTAAAACGCTATCGTTAACACCTAATACAATTGTTGCATCCACATCGTCTTTGCTATCAGCCGGTACAGTTAATATAACTTTTTTGGCACCAGCCTGAATATGTTTCCCCATTTTTTCTTTGTTACGGAAAACACCTGTTGATTCGATAACTACATCAACACCCAATTCTTTCCAAGGAAGATTAGCAGGATCTCTTTCTGCATAAATCTTAATTCTGTTACCGTTAACTACTAAGAAATCTTCGTCAACAGTTACTTCGCCCGGAAATTTACCATGAACTGAATCATATTTTAATAAATGACCTAATGTTTTTGCATTAGTTAAGTCGTTTATTGCAACAACTTCAATATTGTCTTTTTTAATTAAACCTCTGAACGTAATCCTTCCGATACGTCCAAAACCATTGATTGCTACTTTAATCTTTGCCATAATTTGTGTGAGTTTAAATTATAAATATTTTAATATCAGTTATTATATTGTATTAATTTTAATTACTTAATAAGGCAACAAAGTTAGTTATTTTATTTTATATTTAACTAAAACAATATAAATTTTTATTATGATTTTTTAGACGTCATCAATGTGACTTTATTAATTAATAGTACCTAAAATTGTTAGAATCATTTAGCTGTTTAAGCTATTAGACTGTTAGGCAAATAAAATTAATAAACCCTATTGTGTTATATTTAAAAACAATAAAGGTATTAAAATGAAAAGGAATAAGAATATTATTTGAATGAAAAGCTATAAAATAAGCGTCCTATTCATACCTTAATGATTCGATAGGATCGAGCCTGGCAGCTTTGATGGCAGGATAAAGTCCCGAAACCAAGCCCACAAACAAACAAAGAAGTATGCCACTAATTACCCAAACCCATGGCACTATAAATGCTCCACCTACAAATAAAGAAATAACATTGCCGATAAGGATGCCCAGAATAACTCCTAATATACCACCTAATTGTCCGATAACAACGGCTTCAACCAGAAATTGATTTCGGATAACTATACTTGTTGCTCCCATTGATTTGCGGATACCAATTTCGCGTGTACGTTCGCTAACTGAAACCAACATTATATTCATCAATCCGATTGCAGCGCCCAACAATGTTATAAAACCAATGATAGAAGCAGCCATCGAAACATATTTCATGTCATCGATAAATGATTTGGCAGCACTATCACTTTTAGTAACATCAAAAGAATTTTCTTCACCTAAAGGAACACCTCTTATAATACGAAACAAACCTGTGGCTTCGTCCATAGCATAATCAAGCGTTTCTGGATTTATTGCCAGTACCGTTATTCCAAAAGACAAGTCAGAATTAAGAGAATGCTGTCGCACATTAGTTATAGTCAGAATACAATTTTTATCGCCACTAAAGCCCATACTCGAACCTTTAGATTTCAACAAACCAATTACCCTGTATTTATATGATCCTATAGTTATAATCTGATCAATTGGATTTTCATTATGTTTAAAAATAGATTTTGACAACTCATCGCCAATAATAACAACATTAGCACCTGCATTAACTTCATTAGGCGTGAAATTTCTACCTTTTTCTATTTCGCTGCCCGAAGTTATTAAGTAGTTTTCATTAGTACCGAGTACACCAATATTTGGGTTTGTTTTTTCGCTCCCAAATTTAACAGTAGCTGTATATGTTGAATAAATAAAAATTGACACATAAGAAGGGAATGTAAAATCATCTTTAAACCTTTGTGCTTCTTTATAAGTAATAGAATTATAAACTTTCCAACGCTTACCTTCAAATCCCATTTGCGTTGTATGATTGCGAATGGTGAAAGAGTTGGCACCCATTCTCGAAAAACTTTGTGTTATACTTGATTTAAGAGATTCGATAGCAGTGAGGATACCAACCAAAGCCATAATACCAAAGGCAATAATCAATATTGTAAGAATAGTTCTTAACAAATGACTTCGGATGGATTGAAGCGATATCTTTATATTTTCGACAATGAGTAACTTCATTTAATGTATTATTATTTATATTGGCTTTATGTTATTAATTTAAAACTGAACTTTTTCGCCAAAAGCAAGATCACCTGCATCACCTAAACCCGGTACAATATACGACTGAGCAGTTAATTCGTCATCAATAGCACCTGTCCAGATAGTAATATCATCAATCGACATATGTTTATGAAGATAATCAATCCCTTCTGCACTAGCCAAAACAGATACAATATGTGTATGCTTAGGTTTGCCGTTTAAAATTAATTCCTTATATGTTTTTACCATCGAAGCACCTGTGGCAAGCATAGGATCCGAAAGTATAAGAACTTTATCAGTAATGTCGGGGCACGAAACATACTCAACCTGAATATCGAAACTACCACTTTTATTATGTTTGCGATAAGCAGAAACAAAAGCACTTTCGGCTTTGTCAAAATAATTAAGTATCCCCAGATGAAATGGAATACCAGCTCTTAATATCGAAGCAATAACAGGTTGTTGTTTCATAACCGGCACTTCAGCAATACCTAAAGAAGTTGTAATCTCTTTATTATCATATTCGAGATGTTTGCTGATTTCGTAAGCAAATATTTCGCCCAATCGTTCCATATTCCTTCTAAAACGCATGCTATCCTTTTGGATAACTTCATCTCTAACCTCAGCAACAAACTGATTGAATACTGAATTATGATTCCCTAATATGTGTACCATTTCATTTAATTTTTAATTATTTTGCAGGTATCAAAATTACTAATTTTATTCCAACTAAAGATATTTCTTTGCTTTTTTATAAAAATAAATTCCAATATTCATTATTAAACTTAATTTATTGATATAAATTGTTGGATAATATTCTTCTTTAGACCCAAAACTTTTATAAAATCTTGCCAGATTCTTATCATTCGATCCTTCGAAATCAAAAGTACAATTAGTTTCCGAGTTATCATGTATAATTTTATCGATAAGATAAGGCATAGCATAAATTTCTTTTGCTTTATTGTTGGTTGCTGAAAAAAGAAATATAATTCTATTGTTAGTTTTAATAAATACGACTCCTGCACAAAGTTCATTATCCGAAGTTACACCATAAACTTTAGCCACTCCTTTTTCAATACATTTATTTATAAGTAAAGTTAATCTATAATAATCTGCTTCTTTAAGATGATTAATATCTTTGCCTTTATTCTGTTTGAAAATAGTAATAAGATCTTCCGGATTTATATCATTAACTATAATTGGACATGCTTGAATAGCTTTCTTTAGATTTCTTTTAAGATTATCTGAATAATTTGTTTTATTCTTATCGTAAGAGCTATTTAAATCTAAAGTATGATTTAGGTTATTTGAGATTTTATATTGTTTATTATCTAAAACATTATATAAGTTTAGATTTAATTCTACAGATTTATAATACTTGGGGATAGCTTCAATAAAAGCATTTAACTTTTCTTCAGTAATGGTATTGATTGAATACAAACCGAGTTGTTGTGTAAAGAAAGGTGTAAATATAGATTGTATACCAAACTTTTTATACCCTGTCAAAGGGAAAATACTTATATAATCATCTTCAATTAAAGCATTCCAACCCACACAAACAATATCCAGATACCACGAATATGCATAAATATTTCCGTTTATAGAATTATTTACACACACATCCCACTTGGATTTATCTATCTCGTTATTTTTTATAAATTGAACCATTTTTTTATAAAGCGTATTTAATCATCTCTTCATAAACTTCCTGCCAGCCTACCCATCTCTTTTGATCACTTAATGATTCATTGTGCCAAAGACTAATAAAAGTACCATTCACTTTCTTTACCTCATCAATTAAAGGCTTAATAAAATCTAATGCTTTTGAAGCATTTACATTATAATAATCTCTTAAAGTTCCTTCCATAAAACAAAACGGATGAATCCTTAGATTAGTTTCAACATCTAATTCTAAATCATAAAAATTATAAGTAGAACATATACTTGCCCTAAATCCTATCTCCGAAGCATATCCCATAGAATAATCATCTGTAATATCTAAACTTAAAAGATTACGATAAGTCTGTGGCATATTTAATTTAAGGAAATGTTGCCGACTTAAAGTAATCTGTTTCCTTAAAACATTCGACAAACCATCAATTTCTTTTTTTAATATAGATATATCTTTGTTAGAGGCATGTGATGGATGAATACCTACATTTGCATAATCAGCAAGATTCTTTATCAGCGATTGAAACTTAAGATTGTTTACAGGAATATTCTTGTCAAAATCTCCATAATCAGCAAAAAGAATAAAGTATAACGGATGTAAATCATATTTCTTTTGCAAATCAAATTGTAGATCAAAAGTATCAAAATGATCTTTCCCAAAACCACTTAAAACTTTTGTGCGCTCAACCATTTCCTTTATATCAATATTTCTGATTGATTTAAGATAACCGCCAATCGAGCGAATAAAACCTTTTAATTTATAAGCATAAGCGCTATCTATATCGTAAGTTGGCTGAAATTTATATGTAGATTTATGAAAAGTAAATGATGGATATTTTTCTTGAATAATTGCAGCAATTTTATTTGCCCAGATATTAATAATAGGCTTCTTTAAAAAGTAATTTTTAAATGCAATGCTTTGCGAAGGGATAAATCTTTCGTATTTATCTTTAAGATACGGCAAATATTCTTCATATCGCGTAAGCAGATAAAAGCTAGCAGCAAAAGGATCAAAAGGGAGTTCAGCATTTTTATTATAAATGGGATAAAAAACTCTTTCATCATCAAAATCAATAAACGAATGATTTTGGTCAGTAATAAAAGATTCAGTAAGTAAGCCTGCCGATTTAAAAAACAATTCACCCTGAATATAAGAATCAGAATAATTAAGTTTCAAGCCATCATAAGAATTAAAATCAACCAGATTATCGGTAAACTTAACCTCAATATTTAATAGCTCAGTAAATATTAATTTAAAGATATATGTTATCCGATTTGTTATTTTAGATGTATAAATCAGTATCATTGCTTGTTTTAATTATAGTAAGATAATAAATGGTAAAAGTAAACATTTTAAATTTTCTGCAAAACTTTATTTTTATACTTCAAAGTTTAGATTAGATAATCTGAACTAAAAGTATTAATATGTTTCCTTTTAGTCTAATATTAACTTCTTAACAATAGTATATTTATTGCTTTTAAGTTTAAGAAAATACATACCTCTTGCAAATTTATTAACATTAATAGTAAATTTATTTGTGTTATTAAAACGATAATGATACGTATTAATAATCTCACCACTTATATTTTCTATACTAATTTCGGCATCTATAATGGATAAAGGGATCTCTAAATAAATATTATCTTTCGCAGGATTTGGATATACAGTATAATCCATTGTAGTGTTGAATTCATTAATTCCAGGACAATATACTACCATAATCGGCTTGCCAGAACTATCTGTACAACCAGTTGAAGTTATAGTATAAACATAATAAATAGTATCCAAACCTAAACCTCCAATAAGAGGATAAAACGCATTGGAAATAACACCTATTCCCGAATAAGTTCCTCCGTAAGGGTTGCCTCCTGATATCATAAAAGGATCTAATGTTGAGCATACTGTATCTTGAAAAGGAGGAAGATTGAAATTAATAACAGGCAAAGGATTTACTTTAATTGAATCAATATTTGAGAATAACTGAGAAACAGATGGACAAAGATAACTTGAAGTAATCCTACACTTTATCTTATCGTTATTTTGAGGTAATATTTTACAGATAGAATCATTAGTTCCAATATTTGCAAAACTTTTATACCATTGATAAATTGGTGCTAAACCTGCATTTACTGCAATAGCTTTATAAACAACAGTATCTCCAGGCATACATTGAGGGTTTGATCCGGCTATCATAGCTATTGAAATGGAAGGAGTTTTGATAGGAAAAATCACAACAGTATCATATAAAGAGTACTTTGCAGGACATACCCCATTCTTAACCATTGCTCTGTAGTAAGTATTGACTAAAAGTGTATCAGTTGTGTAAGGAGAACTGTTAAAATTAGTTCCTGTAGAAACATTAACCCAATTGAGTGTATCTAAAGATTTTTGCCATTGAATTTGACCTAAAAATGAATTTAAATAAATTTTAGTAGAAGTATTTATACATATTGGAGATGTTGCAGTTGCATAACCTGGTGCTGTCATTTGATTAACCAGAATTGTGTCGGGGTTAGAGTATGCTGCAACACATAGACCATTCTTAACAGAAGCTCTAAAAACAAGAGTACTGGTAAGTGCCGGAGTGTTGAGTATAGGCGAATTGGCTCCAGTATAACCTGCAAATACATTGTTAAAAGTTTGTCCCATATTATAAGACATTTGCCATTGTATATTCCCTCTATAATTTGAAACATTAAGCCACGTTGAATCTCCGGTACATATTGGACTATTATTAGCAAAAGAAGTACCACCTATTGATACAGAATCCGTTTTAACTTGCTTGCTAAGTCCGGTATCAGAAGGGCAGGTATTATTTGTAACAATAGCTTTATACCAAGTATTTGTATTAATAATTGCTGTTGCAAAAGAGTTTGATGAAGGCACTCCCAAAGCATTAACCCAATTGATACTATCAGAAGATTGCAACCATTTAATTGTATTCCCTCTATATCCATTAAGATTAAGAAACGAACCCGTTCCCTGACAAATTGGTGAAGTGACTGTAAGAGTTCCACTCTTTGATAAACTATCAACATTAATAATATCATAAGGCGAATGACTTGCATAACAATACGTATTGCTAACAGAAGATCTGAAAAGAGTAGTAGTAGTTAATACCGGTGTTATAATTTGTGCAACGGTATCACCAGATATTGTTGTCCAGGTAGTACCGTTATTCTGAGACATCTGCCATTGAATATTACCATTATATCCAGTTAAGGTAAGATTAGTAGTATTATTACTACAGATATTACCTAAACTATGGTTGATAGTTCCTCCCAAAGGTTGAGGATATGTTATTATTGAATCAATAGTTGAATATGAAGATGAGCAGACTCCTAATGATACAATAGCTCTAAAATAAGTAGTTTGAGTAATTGGTGGAGTGTATATTGTTGGATTATTCATTAATGAATTACCGAATGTTGTCCATCCATTTATTCCATCCAATGATGACTGCCATTCAATATCACCATTATTACCTGTCAACAAAATGGTGGTTGTTAACCCGTCACAAACAATTGAATCAGCAATTATAGTGCCGCCAATTGCAGTTTGATAAACTATAACAGTAGCTGCTGCCGAATATTTAGGTGTACAATAATTATTATATATTTTTGCTCTATAATTAGTGGAAGAAGTTAAATTAGTAGTAGTGTAGGATGCCTGATTAGCAGTAGGGATATCCACCCATTGATTGCCCGAATATATTTGCCATTGAATACTTCCATAATTATTTGATAGATGTAAAGTAGATGTTGTATTATAACAGATTGGAGCTATTGTATCAATACTGCCTGTTACTAGGGATGGAACAGCTATAATTAAAAGACTGTCACTTGCCTTGCAGCCATTAATATCTGTTCCGATTACTTTATAAAAACCTTGAGTTATTAAAGCAAAGGCTTGTCCTTGAACAATGTTTTTGTTCCACGAATAAGTTGAAGCTCCTACAGCTGTAAGAGTTATGGTATCGTAAAGACAGCTAGTAATATTGTTTCCGGCATCAACCACGGGGAGATTAAAAACAGTAACACTTACTTGATAAATAGATGTATCGCCGGGAGAATTCACTACTTTTATCTGATAATCGGTATTTAATTTAGGGCTTACAAATTGACTGCTATGATTACCTGCTAAAAGAGTGTTATCAGTGGGCTGTGAAGTCCATATGTAATTTAAAGCTCCCGGATTCATATTGATATGAATGCTATCATTCATACATATATAAGAGGGTATAGATTGGAATACTAAGTAGGTACTATCAGAGGTTTGGTCAGGGTTAGTAACTTTTATTTTAACAGAGTCTTTACCAATCCAGAAAATAGATGGCTTGGTAATACTTAATATATTATTAGTATCCATAGCAAATGTCAGTTGATTTCCTGTGCCTTTAGATATTGTAATCTGACTTATTGGATAAAGATTATCAACAATAAAAGAAGAAATATTTACGGAAGAAAAAACTTCATTTGCTTTCTTGGTTTGAACACCCAGATTAGTAATCTTTATCTTTGAGAGCTTACGCAATTCTATTCCACTAATTTTAACAGTAGAACCATTTGTATAATTAGTTATCGATGCATTTATCGTGACTTTACTAATGGTGTCTGGCACATCAAAATCAACATAATATTTAGTCCATATTGATTGGTTAGCGGGTATCTTCTTATAAGTAATTACTGATGATTCGGGAAAAGTTATTTTAAACTGTATGGAGTCGATGCCTGCTCCCTTTGCCCAAGCAAACAATCTGTTAGTACCTTTCTCTATTCCACATAGGTTTTGAACCTCACATAAAGTACCACTTGAAGTCTTATAAAAAGATTTATTGCCACTTATAGCCACACCATCAATGGTATCCATAGTAGCAGGATTATAAAATCCATCAGGTAGATTATTAGAATCTAAATCAACATTAAATGCCGGGAATGTATTTACAAAAGGATTAGCAGTACTATCATAAAGAACACTCGCCCATTCTCTATAGGTCTTTACAGGGATGTTCTTTTTTTGCAACCAATAGAGCAAGCTATCCATCTTAGATAGAAAAGTTGTAATAGAATTATACAGATAACTTTGCCCAATAAGCACATTATGTTTTGCTATCCCGTTTGCAATGGTAGTTTTAAGGGACTGCAAGGTAGAACTCTCTTCAGTAAAATCGCCACCTTGCATTCCAAATCTTTTTTCTTTGGAAGGATCATATTCATTGTAACACTTATATGCATTAAGCTGATAGGACGAACCTCCTTTATAATTATTAAGATCTCCCCAGGCTTCTTTTATTTCTTTCTTTGTAAAATACGGAATTGTAGAGCTGCTGGGATGTATAAATGTTTTGGGCAAAGGCAAATTGTATTGATTACAGAGATTTATATCGCGAAAAGCAATTATTTCTCTTGATTCAACAGGCAAATGAATATCATATTGCGTAAGCTTATAATAAATAAGACCCGAAGCATCAGCCAAACTAATTGTTTCGTTCCAGAAAGATTTTAACAAAAGCGTATCTTTATCAGAAGTTATTTTGTTAAGCGCACTCGAATAGGTAAATACTTTATTTAAAGCAGGGATATAAATTGCAAAATAATTTGGAGTACCATTAATATTATAAAAAGCCCCTGTGTCATGGCTTATTAATTGGGTTCCATTCACAATATCAACCAATCCGGCAGCCTGTGTGTAAGTAAAATTGCTATTATATTTAAGACAAATCTTTGTGCCATTAATATGATCAACAAAAGGATTGCCCGAATAGGCAGTTGTGTCACTATAGTTAAGCACTTTAATATAATTAGTAGTGCCCGAAGGGGTACGATCAAGTAATTCG
>JBAXLO010000105.1:0-15491 GCA_037134755.1 Bacteroidota bacterium
CATATCTGATGCGGTTGTCTTCTGACAAATGGGTAAGATATACATATCTGATGCGTTTGTCTTCTGACAACCGCATGTCCCATAAGTTCGATCAAGTAGTTACGAAAAACAGGTTTTTATTATTATATATGATTTTGAGAAGGTATAAAGAAGATAAAAATAATATTTATACTTAATTATTATTTATTTTAATTTATTTATAATAGATATACAGCCCATCCTTAGATAATTGTCTATATAACCCAAACAAATTGAAAAATAATAACTTGGATATCGTAACTTATATGTAATTTTGCAGTATAACAATTCAATTTTAACATAAATTATTTTACAAATTCTTATTAATAATATCTAAAACAAAAATAAAATGGAAAGAGATTGGTCGTTTTTAATTAATCCTTTTAAGTCGGAACATTGCAGTTTATTTGTTCATTTTGCACCAATATTCAGATATTCTGTATCTGCATTTGATGAAGCAAAGCTTGATAATGCTAAATATTTGGCAGCATTTACGTTGCTAAGTCCGATGCTAACTAGTTATGAAGAGTACTATGCTAATTGGTTAGCTGCAGTAGGTCCTGCTGAAGCTTCGGTTGAGTCTTTTAATGCAATTCTTCGCGAAGAATCTAGTCAGATACATCTGTGGAATCAGATTATCGAAAATTCTTATTTAAATACCACAAACGAGTGGAAGGAAATGTTTCCTAATAAGTTTTCGGGCTTCTATACTCCTACAACAGAGGAGGGAAAGGTGTTGGAAGTACAGGCTTTTGTTGTTCGTACAAAGGTTTATCCCCTAGTATTAGATGCTACAACTATGGCTTTTGATTATCATAAGAGATTGGACGATGCTTTAAAGCTAAAATCAGTCAATGCCAGAGCTTTATATACTGCTTCGAATGCTCTTAGGGATTTTCAGGATACCGTTGCTGACAAACTATATGGGATATTGGGCAGCATGATCGAATTGCACAATAATACCCCTTTAAAGACTGGCAAATTCTTTGATCTTGAGAATATCAGATCTAAAAAACCATCTGATCATATTACATTAAAGGTTAATGAATATCAGTATTTTATTGGACCCAATAAGGTTATTAACCTTCCGGTAAGTTACAACAAAAGAAGTATTATTAAAATTAGAGTTTACACAGGTCTTCATTTTAGATTATTTACTGATGTAGTGATTACTCCAACCATTGATAAGGTTCCGTTAAGTGCCAAAAGCATTGGTGAAAAGGGTATTAAAGAATTTGAAATTCCTGAATTGGGTGCTTCTTCAAATCCATACTTAATGGCCTGCAATGATGGCGATGAAGATGGAATGATTGTGATAACTGTGAAGAAGAAGTAGACAACTTAAGAGTACTTGAAGTACTTGAAGTATTTACAGTACTTGAAGTTGAAAACGTTTATGATAACTTGAGGTATTAATAAATATGGATAATAAAGAGTTTGGTTTTTTGATGGAAAGTAGGACAAAGAAGTTTGCAATCAGCATAATCAGATTGTCGGCTTCTTTGCCCTCTTCATCTGAAGGGAGGGTTTTAAAGAATCAGGTAACCAAATCAGGCACAAGTATTGGAGCTAACTATAGGGAAGCTAATTGCTCAAGAAGTAGTGCTGATTTTGTAAATAGAATTAAGATATGCCAGAGCGAAACTAACGAAACCCTTTACTGGTTAGAGATAATTTCAGAGATACAAATGATAGAATCAGAAAAATTACAATCATTAATTATAGAAGCCAAAGAGTTACTTGCAATCTTTACCTCAGTAATTGCAAAATTAAAACAAAATAAAACTTAGTTTAAAGAATAGTACTTGTAGTACTTACAGTATTTACAGTACTTGAAGTGTTTTTTTTTATCAAATATTAAGATATAAAATTTATTTCATACCTATATTTAATAAAATAAAAATTTAATTATATATTTAAGATAATACCAAATTTAACTGCAAGTACTGTAAGTATTTCAAGTACTGCAAATATTTTTTCTGAACAACTTCAAGTACTGTAAATACTTCAAGTACTACAAGTACTTATTGAACACTATTGTTAATAACTCGAATTTAACTACTTTTGCAAAAAGAAATAACATTAAGAATGGACAATAAAGTAAGAGTAAGATTTGCACCCAGTCCGACTGGACCATTACACATAGGTGGCGTAAGAACAGCATTATACAACTATCTATTCGCGAAGAAACATGGCGGTAGTATGATCTTAAGAATCGAAGACACCGATCAGGGTAGATTTGTTCCGGGAGCTGAAGAATACATTATCGATTCTCTTACCTGGTTAGGAATTAAGTTCGACGAAGGTGTGCATGTAGGAGGTCCTTACGGTCCTTATCGCCAGTCAGATCGCAAGTCGATGTATATGGCTTATTGTGATGAGCTTGTTAATTCGAATTGGGCTTATTTTGCCTTCGATACAGCTGAAGACTTGGAAACATTACGTAAACAATATGAGGCTGAAAAGAAATCATTTCAATACGATTGTATTACACGTAATAATTTAAGAAACTCATTGACTTTACCGCAAGAAGAAGTTCAGAAATTACTTGCTGATGGTTCACCTTATGTTATCAGATTTAAAATGCCTGCACACGAAGAAGTGCATATCAATGACTTGATAAGAGGACATGTAGTTGTTAAAACCGATACTTTAGACGATAAAGTATTGTTTAAATCAGATGGTATGCCAACCTATCATTTAGCCAATATTGTTGACGATCATTTAATGGAGATTACCCATGTGATTAGAGGAGAAGAATGGTTGCCATCCGCACCGCTGCATGTGATGTTATATAAGGCATTTGGGTGGGAAGATACCATGCCGAAGTTTGCACATTTACCATTATTATTAAAACCTGATGGCAATGGTAAGTTAAGTAAGAGAGATGGTGACAGACTGGGCTTTCCGGTATTCCCAACTCAATGGACAGATCCTAAAACAGGCGAAGTATCATCAGGATATAGAGAATCCGGTTATTATACTGAAGCTGTTATCAATATTTTAGCTTTCCTTGGTTGGAATCCTGGCACTGAACAGGAATTATTTTCAATGAATGAGTTGATAGAAGCTTTTACTATTGAAAGAATTAGTAAGTCGGGTGCCAAATTTGATCTGGAAAAGGCAAAATGGTTCAATCAACAATATCTCCGTAAGGAAAGTAACGAAGAACTAGCTACAAGTTTTCAGGAAATACTTCAATCTAAAGGTATCTCAGCAGAACACGAAAAAGTTGTACATATAATTGAACTTGTAAAGGAAAGAGTAAACTTTGTAAACGAGTTATGGGAACAAAGTAAGTTCTTCTTTGAAGCACCATTAACCTATGACGAACAAGTAATTAAGAAACGTTGGAAAGAAGATACTTCCGTACATTTAAAAAGTATCATTGAGATAATTAACAATACAATAACTCACCAGCATGAACCGTTACATGATAACGTTGTTTCTTACATCACGGATAATTCTCTAAACATGGGTCAAATTATGAATTGCCTTAGGTTAGTAATAGTTGGTGCCGGCATGGGCCCTGATTTATTTACAATCATTGAGTTAATAGGCAAAGATGAAACCATTAAGAGAATTACTAAAGGAATAGAAACAATTAAGAATTAACAATTAAGAATTAATAATAGAAATACATTTTCTATTTATATAATAAGAAGGGAACCGGTAACTAAAATGACTAGTTATGATTTGCTAATACAAAAACTTGATGAGTTTATCAGGAAATACTACAAGAACCGCCTGATAAAAGGACTTATCTATGCGATATCTTTGCTCGCTATATTTTTTATTGTAATCAATACTTTCGAGTATTTTGGTCATTTTAGTATACTTATAAGGACGATTCTCTTTTATTCGTTCGTCTTAATTTCAGCAATAATCACGGGTCGTTACTTCATTTATCCTTTATTAAAATTATATAGGATAGGTAAAATAATATCCTACGAACAAGCTGCACAAATAATAGGGAAACATTTTACCAATGTTCAGGATAAACTATTAAATACGCTACAGTTAAAACATCTTTCGGATGACAATAATACTTCTGATAATGCTTTAATAGAAGCAAGCATTAATCAGAAGATAAATGAGCTTAAACCCGTTCCATTTGCCACTGCTATAGATATTAAAGCTAATAGAAAGTATCTAAAGTATGCTATTCCACCTGTATTATTGATTATCATATTTTTGTTTGCTGCTCCAAGCTTTATTACTGAGCCGTCAAAGCGTATCATTAAGCATAATACCTTTTATGAAAAGCCTGCTCCATTCTCGTTTATGGTTACCAATACTAAGTTAGAAGCTATACAACAAGCAGATTTCGATCTTAATATAAAAGTATTAGGTAATGATGTTCCTGATGAAGCTTTTATTTTGATAGAAGGCATTAAATACAAGCTACAAAAGCTTAATACGGTTAATTTTAAATATACTTTTAAGAGTGTTCAACGCAATGTTGACTTTCAATTAACCTCAGGCGAAATAACTACTAAGCCTTATGTTTTAAAGATAATCCCTAAGCCTATTATCCTTAACTTTGATGTGAAGCTTAGATACCCTGCTTATACAGGCAAGAAGGACGAGACTATTGATAATGCTGGTGATATCGTAATTCCTGATGGTACTAAAGTAGAATGGAGATTCTTTACAAAAGACACCCGTAATCTAATGGTTTCTTTCGGTGACAAAGGTTTTATTATTAATAATAAAGGTAATAATATCTTTAATTATGGTAATATATTTCGCAAGAGTATTAATTATTCTGTAAAGCCCGAAAATGCTTATCTTAAGATAAATGATTCATTGGTATACTCAATTAATGTTGTCCCTGATGCTTATCCTACTATACAGGTTGAGGAGTTTAAGGATTCAGTTTATGAAAAAAGGATGTACTTTAGAGGCATGATTAAGGATGATTATGGCTTTAACAAGCTTTTGTTTCATTTTCGCACCTTTAATGCAACAGACTCTTCTAAATCGCAAACAAAAGACATCGTAATTGATATCAATAAATCTAATGCGCAACAACAGTTCTTACATTACTTTGATTTATCTACATTAATAACCCAAGCGGGTGATGAAATCGAGTATTATTTTGAGGTTTGGGATAATGATGGCGTTAATGGCAGTAAGTCTTCCAGAACGCAACGTATGATGTTTAAAGCTCCTACTTTAAAAGAGATTGACAAGCAAACTGAGAAAGATAATCAGGAGCTAAAAGACAATATGGAAAAGGCAATGTTGGATTCAAAGAAACTGCAGAAGCAAGTAAAAGAGCTGAACAGGAAACTTATGGATAAGAAATCATTGAATTTTGAAGAAAAGAAACAGGTAAAAGAACTATTAGAGAAACAACAACAGCTTCAGAAAGAGGTCGAAAATATAAAACTTCAGAACAAAGAAAACGCTACTAAAGAACAGCAATATAAAAAGCTTGATGAAGAGATAATGCTTAAGCAAAAGGAATTAGAAAAGCTGTTTGAAGATGTGATGAATGATGAAATGAAGAAGAAGTTTGAAGAACTTCAAAAGCTTATGGAGAATATTGATAAAGATAAGGTTAATGATATGTTGGAGAAGATGAAAATGAATTCGGAAGACATATCTAAACAACTGGATCGTAACTTGGAAATCTTTAAGAAGCTTGAATTTGAAAAGAAACTTAGTGAAAACATTGATAAACTAGATAAACTTGCTGATGAGCAAAAGAAATTAGCTGAAGAAACAAAGAATAGCGATAAAAATGATGATAAATTAAAGGAAAAACAAGACCAATTAAATAAGGATTTCCAGGACTTTAAAAAGAATATGGATGATCTTGAGAAGAAGAATCAAGAATTAGAGAAACCTCAAGAGCTAAATAGAGATCAGAAGAAAGAAGAAGAAATAAGTAAGGAACAACAAAACAGTTCTAAAGATCTTAATGATAAAAAGAATAGTAAAGCTTCTAAGTCGCAACAAAAAGCCGCTGAAGAAATGAAGCAAATGGCTGAGAAGATGAAAGATCAGCAAGATAAAAATGAGATGGAAGAAGAGGAAGAAGATGCTGAAGCGATAAGAGCATTGCTAAAGAATTTGATTACTATCTCTTTTAAGGAAGAAGAATTGATGAAAAAGACTGGGATCACTTCTGTAAAAGATCCTAAATACCAAGAAGTAATAAATGAACAAGGAAATATAAAAGATGACCTTAAGATGATTGAGGATTCGTTATTACAATTAAGTAAACGACAGATAAAGATACAACCTATCATTAATAAAGAAATAAGTTCAATTAATGATAATGTTGAAAAGGTTATGAACGACCTTTTAGCAATGAATACTGTTGGATATATAGGAAATTTCCAAAATAATACCGCAGTTGGTCGTCAACAGTATATCATGACTTCCGTAAATAACCTTGCTTTGTTGCTTGCTGAGTCATTAGATAAGATGAAATCAGATATGCAATCTAAATCAGAGAGTAAAAAGAGTGGAAATAAGTCATGCAAAAAGCCAGGTACAGGTAAATCTAATTCTAAATCCATGAAGTCGATGCGACAGATGCAGGAAGAATTAAATAAGCAAATAGAACAAATGAAGGCAGGCCAAAAGCCTAACGGTCAGAAACTAGGTCAAGGTAAAACTATGAGCGAACAATTAGCAAGAATGGCTGCTCAACAAGAGGCAATCAGAAGACAAATGCAACAATATGCTGAAGAACTTAAGAAACAAGGTCAAAAACCAGGAAATGACTTTAATGATTTAATGAATCAGATGGATAAAACAGAAACTGATCTTGTAAATAAAATGATTTCACAAGAGACTTTAAATAGACAAAAACAAATTTTAACAAGATTGTTAGAACACGAAAAAGCAGAGTTGAAGCGGGATCAAGAGGAGAAGAGAGAATCAATTGAAGCAAAAGATCAAAAATATGGTAACCTAAATAAATTTTTTCAGTATAAGAGTATAAAATCAAATGAACAGGATTTATTAAAAACTGTACCTCCTGTTCTTAATTCTTTTTATAAAAACAAAGTAAATGAATATTTTTACAACTTTGAATAAATGAATACACTTAGGGAACTAAAACTGGAATCTACAATTGATAATCTGAATATTGTTCAGAAATTTGTTGAAGATATATGTGATGAATATAATATAAATAATACCTACTTTGGTAATATATCTACAGCTATTACTGAAGCTGTTAAGAATGCTATTATACACGGCAATAAGAATATAGCAACAAAGAATGTAACTATAAGTTTTAAACAAACAGAAGGCTCTTTATTGTTTGTAATAAAAGATGAGGGTAGTGGTTTTGATATCCAAAGTATCCCTGATCCAACAGAAGTTGAATATAGCGAAACAAAAGGCACAGGTATTTTTCTATTAACTTCACTATCCGATGGAGTTAGATTTACCAATAATGGGAGTACTGTCGAAATTTCTTTTAATATTGCAAGCATTAACAGTACAATTGCTTTAGATCGTATTCAAAGATTGCATCATTATAGTACAAGTAAAGAAACTAAAGAGCTACATAATAAAGAATAACTTCACATTATGATAAGTTTTTTTAGTGAGAATATAACCTATAAATTAAAGGATAAAAGAAAAATCCAAAAATGGATTAAGCTTGTTATAGAAGGAGAAAAAAAGAAAGCTGGTGATATAAATTACATCTTTTGTGATGATGCTTTTTTAACTGAGATGAATATTAAATATCTTAATCACGATACACTTACCGATATTATTACATTTAACTATAATGAAGAAAACAATAATTTAATAACTGGAGATATTTATATAAGTATTGATAGAGTAAAATATAATTCAGAAAAGTTCAAAGTGCTTTTCTCTACTGAACTTGAAAGAGTGATAATTCATGGAGTTCTACATTTGTTAGGGTTTAAAGATAAAACGAAAGCTGATAAAATGACTATGAGAGATAAAGAGGATAATAGTTTATCTTTATTGCATAATTTCATTAATATTATGTAAAAAGAGTTAGTGTAAATTTTTAACAAATTAAAATTATATATAAAGAGAATTGAGCAAGTAAAACATTCATCAACTCTCTTTGTTTAAATAAGCGAAATGTATTGTCTATTATCTTTAATTATCTATTTAGAACAAAACAATATCTTTTCAAATTTATAATATAAATTAGTTATAAGTAATAATTAATTGAAATTAAATTACTATTAAGACTCGTTCCACGTGAAACTAGAAATGTTTAAAACTTACGATGTAATTGTTGTTGGAGCAGGACATGCAGGTTGTGAGGCAGCAGCAGCAGCCGCAAACCTTGGGTCATCTGTATTGTTAATTACAATGAATCTGGACACCATAGCTCAAATGTCATGTAATCCTGCAGTAGGAGGTGTTGCAAAAGGTCAAATTGTAAGAGAAATTGATGCTTTAGGAGGATATACCGGAATAGTTACTGATAAAACCATGATACAATTCCGCATGCTTAACCGTTCTAAAGGTCCAGCTATGTGGAGTCCGAGAGCGCAAAGTGATAAGATGTTATTTTCTTTAGAGTGGAGACACATGCTTGAGAATACTCCTAATATAGATTTCTGGCAAGACACAGTTATGTCAATTGAAGAGAAGGAAGGTAAAGTAACCGGTGTTACAACAGGTATGGGTTTAACAATAAATGCTAAAGCTGTTGTTTTAACTAATGGAACTTTTCTAAATGGGAAGATACACATTGGTGAAAAGAATTTTTCTGGAGGAAGAATAGGGGAGAAGTCTTCAGTTGGAGTAACTGAAAGTTTGATTAAGTTAGGATTTGAGTCTGAAAGGATGAAGACGGGAACACCAATGAGAGTTGATGGAAGAACTATCGATTTTTCAAAGTTAGAAGAACAAAAAGGAGATGAAAATCCTGGTAAGTTTTCTTTTCTTGATACTCCTAAATTGACTAAACAAAGGAGTTGTTTTTTAGCTTATACTAGTTTAGAAGTTCATGATATCTTAAGAACAGGTTTTGACAAGTCTCCTATGTTTGCCGGGAGAATTGAAGGTAGAGGCCCTAGGTATTGTCCTTCTATAGAAGACAAGATTGAAAGGTTTTCTGACAAAAGCAGGCATCAGTTATTTGTAGAACCACAAGGATGGAATACTGTTGAATATTATTTAAACGGGTTCTCTTCATCTTTACCAGAAGATATTCAATATAAGGCTTTACGAAGTATAATAGGATTTGAAAATGCTAAGATATTTAAACCTGGTTATGCAATAGAGTACGATTATTTTCCACCTGTACAATTAAAATATACTTTAGAAACTAAGTTGATTGAGAATTTATATTTTGCAGGTCAAATTAATGGTACTACAGGTTATGAAGAAGCCGCTGCACAAGGTTTGATGGCAGGCATTAATGCTCATTGCAAGATTAATAATAAACCAGATTTCGTTCTAAAACGCTCTGAAGCATATATTGGTGTTTTAATTGATGATTTAATTACCAAAGGTGTAGATGAGCCTTATCGTATGTTTACTTCTCGTGCTGAATACAGAATATTATTGCGTCAGGATAATGCGGATATGCGTTTAACTGAGTTATCTTATAATATTGGTTTAGCAACTAAAGAACGTGTGGATAAAGTAACTATCAAGAAAGAAAAGCTTGATAATACTATTGATTTTATTAAGAAAACGAATGTTGAACCTAATGACATTAATCCTTTATTAAATAAATTAGAAACACCTGAGGTTAATCAAAAGATTAAGATGTCGCAGATATTATTACGTCCTCAGGTTAATATTGAAGACTTAATTTCTAATTTAGATTCTCTTTCTACTTTTATAGATACTTTAAATACCGACAAAGAAGAAATAACTGAAGCTGCCGCTATATCTATTAAATATGAAGGTTATATTTCAAAAGAAAATGATATTGCTGATAAATTAAATCGTTTTGAAGATATTAAGCTATATGAAAATTTCGATTATCAAAAGCTAAAATCATTATCATTTGAAGCTAGAGAAAAACTTACAAAGATGAAACCAGCTACAATTGGACAAGCATCAAGAATTAGTGGAGTTTCTCCTTCAGATATATCAGTTTTATTGGTTTTTTTAGGTAGATAAATTTAAAGAAAGTTTACAATAGGGTTTCACGTGAAACCCTATAAGTAGGATGTTAGAAATCATAGAAGTTAAAAAAAGTTTACTAAGTTAAATAGAACTTTACAATTCACAAAAGGCGTTTACTTTATCAAAGCATTTATTACATTTGTAAATTACCTTTGCTAAATTTCTTTTATAGAATTATATATAGGTAAGGTAATAAAGAAAGTAGTTGTTCCGGCTGATATTTCTGATTCAAACCAAACTTTACCTCCAGCATTCTCAATAATACTCTTTACCATTGCTAATCCTAATCCCATTCCACCTGTTTTAGTTGTAAAATTAGGGGAAAATATCTTTGAATAAAGTTCTTTTTTTATGCCAATACCATTATCAGTAACCTTAACTAAATAATTCTCTAATTCGCTCTCAATACTTATATCTATAATCCCGTTTTTATCATTTGGGATAGCTTGTATTGAATTTTTAAGAAGATTATTAAATACTCTTAGCATTTGCTTTTTATCGGCATTAATATAGTAATATTTATCAGTTTCAATGTAATTTATCTGAATATTCTTATCTATACTTTCTTTAAATAGACCAATTGCGGATACTAAAACAGCCGATAAATCAATCTTTTTATTTTCTGTTACCGGCATTTTAGCAAAATCAGAGAATTCAGAAGCTATTATTGAAAGGGATTCTATTTGTTCGACTATTGTATTTGTAAATCGTTTTAAACGATCATCCCAGTCAGGTGCATTGTCCATCCATGCTTTTTGAAGATGCTGAACACTTAATTTCATAGGTGTTAAAGGATTTTTTATTTCGTGTGCAACTTGTTTTGCCATCTCTCTCCAAGCAAATTCTCTTTCAGATTGTGCAAGTAATTTTGCACTTGTTGCAAGTTGATCTACCATGCTGTTATATTCTTCTATTAAACCTCCAATTTCATCGTTTCTAATCCAGTCAATCTTTTCGTTTTTTTCTCCTAATTTAACTTTACTTAGTTTGTCTTTTATTAATTTTAAAGGTTTAGTTATATAATTAGATATTATAAGTACTATAAATATTGATATTGCTATTAAAAATACATAGATATTAAGATAAGCTTTCAAAAAGGATGAAATCTCTTTCTTTAATTCATTTTGCTTAGCAAAATAAGGCAGATTTAAGTAAGCGATAAGTTGATTTTCATTATTACGAAGAGGAATATAGGCAGACGAATAATAGTGTTTCCCTATACTTTCTTTATTGATAAACATCGTCTCTTTACCTGTATTTAAATAATCAAACGCAATAGGATTCATCTTTCGTGAGATTAAACCTTCATCAAATATCTGAGATCTTGAGGAAGCTATTAAGTCGCCATTTGTGTCAAATAAATTTACATCAGTAAAAAACACATTTGATAATTTTATTAATACATCTGCTACATAATCATCCATTGAAGGAGTTATATCGTTAGTATTTCCAAATTTTTGTTCCAAATTAACAAGTATTGAGTGTGTTTTTTCGGTAAGTAGTTCATTATTCTTATTACTATTAAGAGATGTAATATAAATTAACGACATTATACCTATTGTAATAAATGAAATGAGAATTATCGAAACTATAAATGTTTGAAGCTGTATTTTAAAGTTAAAAGCATTAAAATTTAATCTTAGAGGAGTGCCAGAGAAAGCAAAAAAGAGGATTACAAATAAGCCATATATGATAAAGAAATACGAGAATGGTGCAAAGCTATCAAAAAGGGTTTCACTTCTTTTGCTTAACAGAAAATCTATCTTATTATTAACATTATAATAAAGATGATTGTATCCATTATAATTAAAAAAGTTAAAATTACTCATCTTACCATAATCTTTAAGATCATAAGTATATAGATACTTTCCATAATGTTTTCCCAATTCTTTCTTATTATATCTTGCATACGAATAATTGGTAAGATCAGGGATAATATTTACTTGTTTATCTATTAAAAGTTCGGGGTAGCCAAGGTCATTTGATACCACTTTATTGTCGAGTTCAATATATGCGGTATGATGCAATAATGTGTCTTTCTCTTCTTCTAATAACTTGACAACGGCTATATAACTGTTATTTCCTGCACCATAATCAAGGGAATACATATTATCAGTAGTTGTTGGAATGCCAAATGTATTTATCTTATTATTAAAATACACATCGCAATTTTCGTCCACCATCTCCGGCTTTATTAGTAAGGTTTGCGAAGGTTTACATATAGTAATAAGGATTCTATATTTAGTCCAATAACCTTTAAAATATTTATTCTTTAGGTAGATAGCAATAGAATCTTCTCTTAAATTATTCTTGATTTTAGTATCTAATAAAGAATCTGAAGTTATTCTTTTACTTATATCCGAAAACAAAAACTCAGCGACAGGATCGTTTTCTGATGAAAGTTTAAGGGCTAGAAGCTTTCTTTTATCCTTTTCCTTTATGTTGTTATATTTATACAAGGTAAAGGTCGAAAATAAAGAGAATATCAAGATATATATAATGATTTTATAGGTGATGCTAATCTTATTAAAGTAAATATTCTTTATAAAGATATAGCTTATTATAAAATAGAGTAAAAAGAAAATGGGGAATACTAAACTCTCCTTATAAATGTTGAAAATGATAAGGAAAAGTACTATTATAACAGCTAAAATAAGATAAAATAGATGTTGTTTTATTTTATTTATAAGCGAGAAAATTACCCTTAAAATGCTATGTGTAATAAAGTAGAATGAAAAGGTAAGTAAGGTTATCAACAGTAATAATATTAAGCTAAATTCATTCAACACAAAGATATTATTTAGTTCTAATGAGATGCTCGAATCTATTATTATACTCTTAAAAAGCGTAACATATCCATAACATATTATTAATAAAAGTACGGTTAATCCAATAGATTTTAAATGTTTGATATATTGCTTTGATGAATGTATTATTGCTTCCGGTGTTAATCTTTTAAAGATAAAATAAGTTACATAAAGTAATAAGGATATATCAATAATTAAATCGCCTAGCGAAGGTAAGTAAGAGGCTACTGCATAATAAAATGGACTGAATAATTTAGACGCATATAGTATAGTAGGGATCTTAAAATAAAAGAAAACTCCTCTTATTATAAATACAAAAAAGATTAATAATACAATATTTAGGAATGATTTGTTGTGCAAAACTCTTATTATTTTAAATACGTCTGTCAAAAAGGATATAAATAATAGGAAAGCTGCCAGATAAAACAGTAATAGTAAGAAAACAACTCTATCGCTTATCTTAACTGAACCTGATTTTTGTATAGAAAATAAGAAAGCTCCATTTGAATTCAATACATTGTGCTGGCTTTTGGTGGTGTTTATCTGCAGATTATCGGGGACTTTAAAATCAATATTAAAACTGTTTATCAAATAATCGTTTTGATACACAAATTCGTGTTTTATTAAAATCAAACCAACTATAGTGTTGTTGTTTACCGTTGTAACCTTTGGTATAAACCAGCCGTTTTCTAACTTTAGTATCTTTTGTTCTTTTAATTCTTTGGGGTTGATATTATCAAAAGGTATTGCGTTATCCGACCAGTAAATAAGCGAATCTTTATCGTAAACCAGCAAAAGTATTTCCTGATTTTTGTAAAGATTTGTATTCTTTTCATCAAATAAATTTTTCTTTTCGGCAATATCTTGCTTCACATTTTGCATTAAAACGTCCAGCGTTTTTTCTTTTGCGGCTATTCCTTTTTCCAGTTTGTTTACAATTGTCACCATGGTGGGTGGTTGAAATAAATAATTTCCCACAATTATTGCAATTGTAACTATCACTATCGATAAATAAAGTTTAAAACTCGTCCTACTTCTATAATTTAATGCCATTTTAGTACTATTGTGTTAATTTACATCCATAAACTTGTTAATGTTGAGGTTAACTGCAGTTAATTTTAAAGCTATATAACGCACAATTCTTCAATTTGAGTGTAAAGATACTACAAATGTAGTAAACTTCGTTAAAATGCATTAAAAAGAATATTTTTTTGTTCTCATTTTTATTAAAAGAATTACCTTTGCATTTATTATTTTTAACAAAAATAGCATGAAAAATCGCAATTATATTTTAACTTTTATTTTTTTGATGACCATATTTTCTTATTCGTGCAAACATGTAAGCGAAGAAAGTTATGGTAAGATACAATTCAATTTTAGGTTTGCTGTAAATGGCTATTCACCCCGACCCGACACTATTTTGTACACAAATGCGGCCGGAAATCCTTACATGATTAGTGCTGTGCAATATTTTATCTCCAATATCACGCTCCATAAGACCGATGGCAGCACTTTTTTGCTCACAAAAGATGGCTTTAGCAGATATATCGACATCGAAATCCCCGCTACTTTAAGCTGGTTGCCGACAGATGCTATTCCGGCGGGCACTTACAGCTCGGTTTCTTTTACTTTTGGTATCAAAAGCTCACAAAACAAGTCGAATATGTTTGTCAATCCACCCCAATCTTATATGTGGTGGCCCGATATGCTTGGTGGTGGTTATCATTATATGAAACTGGATGGCAAGTGGCTCCCGCCTTCTCAAACTACAGGTACTCCGTTTAATATACACCTGGGCATTGGCAAGGCTGTAGATGCTATTACCGGCGATACCACTTTCGTGGATAATTCTTTTGATGTCAATCTTGGGTTTTCGACCATGAGTGTCCACAACGAAACGCATAATCTTAACATAATAATGAATATCGACAGCTGGTTTTCCACTCCCAATATTTATGATTTTAATGTGGATGGTGGGGCGATAATGGAAAACCAAATCTTGCTCCAAAAGATTAAAGAAAATGGCTACGATGTATTCAGTGCTCAGTTGGTTAACTAAGCTTTAGATAAGAAGAGTGCCTTAAGTACTTGGAGTACTTCAAATACTTAAAGTGTAGATTTGCCGGGCTGTAATATTTATACAGTTTTAACATATAACTCTCATCCTACTTTTATTATTATTATTAATGAAAATTATAATGATATTAATAAAATAAAAACAGTATCTTTGTAAAGTTATTTCCTCATTAAATACATATATATTTAAAGCAGTTAGAAGCTGCATATTTTCGGGTAATAAAACATTAACGCAAGTAAATTCAAGCTAAGTTTAGCCTGAAATTATAGTATCTTTTTTAATAATAATAATTATGACAAAAGAAAAGAATACATTTTTTAACGACAGTTTATCTATACGGAGGTTTGTGGTATGTGTGTGGAGTAATCCAATATCACTATCGAGTATTTTACTTGCACTACGGAAGTTTTCCTTAGTAGTACGGAAAATTCCCGTAAGGGTACGGAAAATCTCCGTAAGGGTACGGAACTTTTCCGTAGTAGTAC
>JBAXLO010000106.1:0-15272 GCA_037134755.1 Bacteroidota bacterium
CTTTACTCATTGTTGCTTTCGGCGATGAGCTTCCGAACCTTACTTTGCCCTTCGCCGCCACAGCAATGGACTTCCGAAGGTTGGTTTGCCCTTCGCCAAACGGAGCAGTGGCATTCCCAACCTTACTTTGCCCTTCGCCCGACTTTACAAAGTACTAAGTAATTATCATTAGCTCTATATCACAAAAATAATCAACAGTTTAGCTTTAGCTATTAAAATTATTATATTTTTACTTATAATAATAATGTTAAAATGCTAACATATTTCAAATAAACTTATTTTTTGTTGTATCTTTGTACTCTAATATCAAAATATTCTTATTATGAAAAAGCTTTATATTCTATTAATCATTTCAATCTTTACAATAAATGTTGCCAATGCACAATGGGTAGAATGCACAAATTTTCCCCTTAGTTCCGTTGTTTATTCATTAGCTATAAATGGGAATAATATTTTCGCAGGAACTGAATATAATGGTGTCCTTTTATCTACTGATAATGGGATGAGTTGGACAGCTGTTAATAATGGACTACCAATTACTACTGGTTTTACTGCAATAGCAATTAAAGACAGTAATATTTATGTGGGGACTTATGAAGCAGGTATTTATTTATCAACAAACAATGGAAATAGTTGGGCTGCTATAGATACAACAAATGATATAGGTTCGGGTATTAGTGTCCATTCATTTGCAATAAAAGACACTAATATCTTTGTGGCTGCTGATGAAGGAGTGTATTTGTTTTCAAGCAATGGGAAACATTTGATTAAATCAGACTCAGGTCTTACTATTAATGAAGTATATGCAATAGCCATTAGTGATAGTAACATTTTTGCAGGCAATATGGGTGGTGGAGTATATTTGTCAACAAATAATGGTGTAAGTTGGTATGCTAGTAATATTGGCTTAACAGAAAAAATTGTTGAAACATTATTTATACGAGGGACTAATATTTTTGCAGGTACTATAGTTGGTTTATATTTATCAAATGATAATAGCAATAGCTGGATACTTGCTAATCATGGAATGTCAACATGTACTTTTCACTCAATATTAAATTATGGAAATTATCTTATAGCCGGCACAGATGATGGAGTTGCAATATCTTCTAATAATCAAATATACTGGAATCTAACAGGATTAAGCAATGTTTTATCATTAGCCTTAAAAGGAGATACTATTTTTGCAGGAACTCAAGATGAAGGCGTTTGGAAACGTTCAATTTCAGAAATGACGGCAGGTATTAATGAAAACACATTAAATAACATTTCTATCTACCCCAACCCCACCAAAGATATTCTTACCATAGAAACAAACGCTAATCAAGAACAAAGATTAGAAATAATAAACCTTATCGGGCAAACCATATATACAATATATATTAATAAGAAAGCAATAGTTAATACTTCCGCTTTCGCGAATGGAGTGTATATCTTAAAAATCTATTCAGATAAAGAAACAATAGTGAGGAAATTTGTGAAAGAATAAAAACCAATTACGAATTACGTTTACGATTCTTAATAAAAAAACCTTCATCATTAATTTGATGAAGGTTTTTTCTTACCTAATAGCCTAAAAGCCTTTTTGTATAATAACTTAAGGCACTCTAAGTACTCAAGGCACTTCTTATTTTACGGGCACATTCTTTAAAGTTTCTACCAAGAAATCCCAGAATTTCTGAACACTAGGAACATTTACTTTTTCATCAGGAGAGTGAGGAAAACAAATGGTAGGACCAAATGAAATCATATCCCAGTTAGGATAAACTCCACCTAATAAACCACATTCCAAGCCTGCATGAATAGCATAAATCTTAGGTTCTTTGCCAAACTGTACTTTGTAAAGATCAAACATCTTTTTAGTAATAGGTGAATCTGGATTAGGTTTCCAACCCGGATACTGACCATCTAAAACAACATCAGCACCAGCTAAATGAAATACTGATTCAATCTGGTTTTCTAAGTCTGCCTTAGCTGAATCAACCGAACTTCTTAGTAAACATAATACAGAAGCTTCACCATCTTTAACTACAATAATAGCAAGATTGTTAGAAGTTTCAACCATATCTTCCATTTCATTACTCATACGGATAACACCGTTAGGGCAAGCATAGATAGCATTAACAAAAGTAATCTGAGCTTTTTCGTCCATAACTTTCAAAGGCATATCAGTAGCAACTGCTTCCATCATTAAGTTAGGCTCAACAGCCGAAAGTTCTTTTCTGTAGATAGCTTCGTATTCTTTTACTTTATTTAAGAAACAATCTTTATTCTCAACAGGAATAACAACTGTTGCAAAGGATTCGCGAGGAATAGCATTGCGTAAGCTACCACCATTTATAGTAGCCACTCTTAATCCACAACATTTGTGAATAGCTTTGATGAAACGATTAAGCAACTTATTGGAATTGCCTCTGCCCAAATGAATATCAACACCCGAATGACCACCTTTTAATCCTTTTATAGTAAGATTAAAAGCAAGATAACCTGCAGGAGCATCAACTTCGTTATATTTAAATTTAACACTGGCATTAGTACCACCGGCACAACCTATACAAAGTTCGCCTTCTTCTTCTGAATCAAGATTCATAAGGATATCACCTTCAAAAAAGCCTGGCTTTAAACCAAAAGCTCCGGTCATACCTGTTTCTTCGTCCATTGTAAACAATGCTTCAACCATTCCATGTTCAAGATCGGTAGCTTCCAGAACTGCCATAGCAGCAGCTACTCCCATGCCATTGTCAGCACCTAAAGTAGTACCTTTAGCTTTTACCCATTCACCATCAATCCAAGTTTCGATAGGATCTTTTGTAAAATCGTGAACTTTATCACTATTCTTTTGAGGAACCATATCCAAATGGCCCTGTAAAATAACACCCATTCTGTTCTCCATACCCGGAGTAGCAGGTTTGCGGATGATTACATTACCAACTTCGTCAACAACTGTGTGCAGACCTAACTTTTCACCAAATTCTTTTACAAACTTAATACAAGCTTCTTCGTGTTTCGAAGGGCGAGGTATTTGAGTAAGACTGTAAAAATGTTTCCATAATGGTTTTGGTTCCAGATTTAATATTTCATTATTCATAGCTATTGCTGTATTATATGATTATTTATTGTGTTAATATTAATGAACGCAAAAGTAGTTCTTTTTATGATACCAAAATCTTTTATTACAAAATTATTTTTATTCATTTTAACTCCAAGTACTCTAGACATTACGTTCTCTCAATAGATTTCAACGTCTTTTTGTTTATAAATATATTTGTTAAGTTTTAAGAATTGTCGTTACTTTGCAGTCACAAGTCTACACATACAATGATAACAATATCAGCTATATCTTATTTGAATACGATCCCTTTTTTATATGGGCTTCAACACTCAGGTCAACTTTCTAACTTCGATCTTAACTTAGATGTTCCATCGGCATGTGCTGAAAAACTGATAAATAACAAGATTGATATAGGCATAGTTCCTGTAGCTATCATCCCTTTTTTAGAATATCACGAAATCATTTCCGACTATTGTATAGGAGCTAATGATGCTGTTAAAACAGTTTTGTTAGTAAGTAATAAACCTCTTCATCTTATCGAAAAGATTTATCTTGATTATGATTCAAGAACATCTGTTCAGCTTGTAAAAGTACTTGCAAAGAACTTCTGGAAGATTGATCCTGTATGGGAAAAGTTAAATAAAGATGATGTTGTATCACCTGAGAATATTGATTCAGCTGTTTTAATTGGTGATAAAACTTTTTATACTGCTGATAAATACTTTTATGTATATGATTTAGCTTTAGAATGGAAAAGATTTACTAACTTACCATTTGTTTTTGCTTGTTGGATAGCCAATAAACCCTTACCCGAAGCGTTTAAAACTAACTTTAACAATGCTATTAAATTTGGAGTTGATAACATACAGAAAGCAATAGCACAATACCCTGAAAAAGCTCCCAAACATATTGATGCCTTAGATTATCTTACTAATAATGTCAACTTTATACTTGATGACAAAAAGAAAGAAGGTATGAAGTTGTTCCTTGATTATCTTAAGAAAGATAATCTTTAGATTGTAACTATATCATTTTATTCCATACTACTTCAAGTACTTTAGTCATTTCAAGTACTTCAAGTACTTTTCTTTTTAGTTAATTCTTGTTAAGATATCAATTAAGTATTGTTTAGTAATCATAATAGTTATAATTTTGTAACCGTTATTTAAACTGAACTATTTTAATTTAAAGACATGACAGACAAGAATAAAACATCAATGGATATGGTTGTTGATAACTTACTTTCCATACATCCATTGCTTGCAAAGAATATTACAAAAGCAATAAAGCATAAAACCAATCATACTCCCGGATCATTATTTGTATTAGGAACACTAAGTCGCCACGGTAAGCTTTCGATGACTGAGATAGGATGCCATTTATCACTACCTAAACCACATGTAACTTCTTTAGTTGAGAAACTTATTACCGATGAATTGGTAGAGCGTTTGCATGATACAAACGATAGAAGAATAATATATATTCAAATTACTGAAAAGGGTATCAAAGAATTTAAAGAATTAAAGCTTGAGATAGGTCAGGATTTAAGAGCGAAACTTCAAGTATTGGATGCTGAACAAATAAATTCTCTTTCAGAAGCCTCTCAGTTGCTTAGAGATGTTCTTATAAAAATATTTCAGATACAACCTACAGGGAGTTGTAATACTTCTGAAAAGATATAATAATATTAAATAATAAATCAATTTAAAACTAAAAAATAAACACATATACAATATGAAAAAGAAAGCAAACTTGAAAGTTTACATACCATTAACAATTGTTGTTTTAGGAATAATAATAGGAGGAATTTTATGGTATCAAGACTATTCAAAGTATTTTACTACTGACGATGCTCATGTGGAGTCGGATAATGTTTCAGTAAGCTCTAAAATTCTTGGAAGAATAAGTAAAATATATGCAGAAGAAGGTGATTCAGTAAAAGCCGGAATGTTATTAGCTGTTCTCGACAGTACTGACTTACTTGCTCAAAAGCAACAAGCTATTGCTGCTAAAGCTCAAACCGAAGCTTCAAAAGCACAGTCGGAAGCTAAATACTTATCAGATCAATCTAATATTAAAGTATTGGAAGTTGGCTTAAGTCGTGCTCAGGAGGATTATGATAGAGCTAAAAGCCAATACGCAGGAGAAGTTATCACCAAAGAACATTTCGATCATGCAAAGAGTACACTTGAAACAGCACAAGCACAATTGGAAGCTGCTAAATCTCAATTGCAGGTATCCAAATCACAGATAACAACTTCACAAAAGACAATTGAAAGCTCAATTGCTCAAATTGAAGTTATAAATACTCAATTAAACAACACTAAATTATATGCTCCTAATAACGGAATAATTGCTAAACGTTGGTTATTGGCAGGTGATATTGTGCAGCCCGGTCAATCTGTTTATACCATTAATAATAATAATAAGTATTGGGTAATAGTTTATTTGGAAGAAACCAATGTCGGCAAACTACATTTAGGACAGAAAGCAAAGTACACTATTGATGCTTTCCCTGATGTAACTTTTACAGGAAAAATATTCTCAGTAAGCTCAAATACGGCTTCAGAATTCTCATTAATCCCAGCTAATAATGCATCAGGAAACTTTACTAAAGTAACCCAACGTGTTCCTATTAAAATATCAATTGATGCTACTGAAAAAGGAGAGAATTTATCATCATACCATTTCCTTAGCGGGATGTCAAGTGTAGTTAAAATTATAAAAGACTAATGCGAACAGTATCTTTTTCTCATAGATTAAGACGTAAAGTTCGTACCCACGATTCTTTAATTCATCCCAGTCATAAATTTTATAAATGGGTGCTCCTGTTTAATATTATGATCGGGACTTTCATGGCTGTGCTTGATGCTACTATTGTAAATGTGGGCTTACCAAAGATTATGTCTTCATTTGGAGTAGGTCTTAGCAAAATTGAATGGGTTATAACTGCTTACATGCTTGCAATGGCGGTTATGCTTCCCACTTCGGGTTGGATAGCCGATAAGTTTGGGTTCAAGAAGGTGTATTTTTGGGGATTGTTCCTTTTTACTTTAGGTTCATTGCTTTGTGGTTTATCAAATGATGAAAACACTTTGATATTATCACGAATAATTCAAGGTTTAGGTGCAGGTATTATTCAACCTTTGGGGATGGCTATTATTACAAGAGAGTTTCCTGTCAAACAGCGAGGTCTTGCGCTTGGATTCTGGGCTATTGCGGCGGCGGCTTCCGTTTCTTTTGGCCCATTAATTGGGGGTTATTTAGTTGATAATTTTAGTTGGCAGCTTATATTCTATGTTAATATTCCTGTTGGGATTATGGCTTTACTTTTTACTATAGTAGTTCAAAGAGAGCATATTAATAGAATGATTAAAGGTTTTGATTTCATTGGCTTTATTTCTGTAACTATATTTCTGCCTGTATTACTTTACGCATTGTCAGAAGGTAATGCAGCTACAAATTCAGAAGGTTGGACAGCTCCTTATATTTTGGCTTGTTTTGCTATTTCTATTATTTCTTTAGCGGTATTTATTACACACGAGCTTACTACTGAGCATCCTCTTATTGAATTAAGATTATTAATGAACTATAATTTTGGCTTAAGTAATATAGTTATTTTTATATTTAGTATCGGAATGTTTGGAAGTACTTTTTTGCTGCCGCTTTATTTGCAAAATACTTTAGGATACACTGCTGTTCAGTCTGGTTCGGTCTTTCTTCCGGTAGGTATTATTCAAGGGATGATGTCGCCTATTGCAGGTATTACATCTAATAAAATTAGTCCTAAAGTACCTATTATAATTGGATTGGTGTTATTAGCTATTAGTTTCTATATCAATTCAAATCTATCTTTTCTTACTGAACATAACTTTATTATGACATCTCTTTATATAAGAGGTTTTGCAATGGGCGTTCTATTTACTCCACTTCAAACGTTGGCTTTGCTTACTATTCCAAGAGAAAAGATGGCTCAAGCTTCAGCTATTTCTAATACTATTCGCCAGATTGCGGGGAGTGTAGGAGTAGCTTTGTTTACAACTTTACTTACTTCAAGAATAAACTTTCATGCTCAGATATTTGGCAATGCTCTTCAATCAGGTTCGCAAGAATTTAAGAATGTGATGACTAACATGGCTTATTTTATTCACACACATGGAGGAAGTACTATGGCAATTGCTGCCAGGCAAGGACAAGGCTTGTTGATGCAGCATGTCGGTACACAGGCTTTTATACAAGGAATTGATGATGACTTTTTATTAGCTGCTGGCATAACAGTTATAGGTTTGATTCCTGCAATTATTTTACGTACAAAGAAAAAAACAGAACAATTACATAACGCTTAATCTAATATGAAGACATTTAAATTAATAATAGGTTTGTTAATTATAACAGCTTTTACTAACCCACTTGCTGCTCAAACAAACTCAACAACAGATTCTATATCATTAAATAATATTTTAAATCAAGTTATTACTAACTTCCCGGCAATTAAAAAGAATCAACAGGAATTAAATGCTGCTGATGCCAGAATTGGTTTAGCTAAAACAGCTTATTTACCTGATGTTAGCTTTAATGCAAATGATACTTATCTTGGCCCGGTTTCTACAATATCTTTAGGACCTGCTTCTTTCAATTTGTTTCCTGCTAATAATTATTCAGCAGCTTTAGACTACAGTCAAACTATTTTTGACTTTGGTAAGACATCTAAGAACATAAATCTTGAAAATCAATCAAAGAATATGGTAAATACTTCTACTGAATTGATTAAACAGAGATTATCTTTGTCAGTTATTAATATATATTATGCTATTCTTTTCCTACAGGAAGCTATAAATATTAAAGATAAAGAACTTAATACGCTTAAAGAACATCTAAATTATATTGAAAAGAAGATGTCGACAGGATCAGCTATTCAATATGAAGTGCTGACAACTAAGGTGAGGATGTCGACTATAGAAAATCAGAAAACAGATCTTCTTAATTCATTAAAAGTGCAGACTTGCCAGATGAATTCTTTATTGGGTCAACCCGAAAAAACAAATATTTTATTAAAAAAAGAATTACAAGCTACTCAAACTATTAGCCCTACAGAACAATTATTAGCTTCCGCAGATAAAACTCGTAATGAAATGAAGATGGCTCAACAAAAGACCGAATTATCTGAATTAAAATACAATGTAGTGAATACTCAGAACATGCCGGCTTTAAAATTTTATGCATCAGGTGGTATTAAAAATGGATTGTTTCCTGATATGTATAAAGGCACTTGGAATTTTGCTGTTGGAGCAGGAATACATGTCCCAATTTTTGATGCTAATCATAAAAAATATAGCTTGTTGCAAGTAAAAGCCGATATTCAAAGCAATAAAGAAGATGTTGAGCTTACACACCGCACAATTGTAAATGAAGTTGTAGAAAGTCAGGCTAATATTGAATCAGCTTTTGAGAAGATTACTCAATCTGAATTGCAACAAAAGCAAGCTTTGCAAGCATATAATTTAGCTGAAACCAGCTTTAGATCGGGTGTTATCACAAATCTTGAATTATTAGATGCATCCACCTCACTTTCGGAAGCAGGTTTATCTGTTTTGAAAGCAAAAATTGATTATAGTTTAAGCCTATTAAAACTTAAAATAGCTTTAGGCGAAAAGATTTATTAAGAAGTATCAATAAATCTTAGATTTTCTTTTGCTTATTGCTTTCTTATTTAATAAAAGTCAGCACTAAACACAATGTTTTAGTGCAGATTTTTAAGTGTTTAGCAACTTTTCTTGATTATTTAGCAACTTTTCTTGATTATTTCGCAACTTTGCTTACAAAGTTCACAACTTTCTTTACAAAGTTCACAACTTTCTTTCAAAAGTTCATAACTTTCTTTCCATTTTTCACAACTTTGCTTCCAATATTTGCAACTTTGTTTCCAATGTTCACAACTTTGCTTCCAAAGTTCACAACTTTGCTTCCAAAGTTCACAACTTTGTTTCCAAAGTTCACAACTTTGCTTCCGATGTTCACAACTTTGCTTCCAATGTTCATAAACAATTAAAATTATGAGCAAAATAATACAATCTACTTATTATATAACAAATACTTACGCTTACGTGGATGGAGTTAATCCATTAAAAATAAATAAAAATAAAAAGATAGTGATAAAGAAGTTTGTAAAAGAAAAATCAAATCCGCAAAGCAAAGAGGAATAGCTGTGCATAAAGGAATTAAAAAGCAAAAGCCCTGAATATTTTTATAATACACAGGGCTTTTATTGTAGATTATTTATGTAAAATTACCTTAGCGTTGCACCAAGTTTTTCATTATAGGTTTTGATAAGACGATTCATTATACCATCTATCTGCTTATCATTTAAAGTTTTCTCAGTATCTTGAAGAATAAAACTAACAGCATAAGATTTCTTACCTGCTTCCAGTTTATCGCCTTCATAAATATCAAATAGATTTACTTTCTTTAAAATATTCTTTTCAACCTGATAAGCAATCTTTACAATCTCACCAAATTCAATCTCTTTATTGATAAGTAACGCTAAATCACGACGAACTTCGGGAAACTTAGGTATCTCAACAAACTCAATTTCTTTATTCGATAGTAACTTAATAATATTATTCCAGTTAAAATCTGCATAAAAAACAGCTTGTTTAATATCAAATGCAGTAAGTGTTTTAGCATTTAAATTACCAAAACTAACAATTGTTTTATTATTGTTTGTAGTTAAGTCAAGACCTTCACTAAAATATTCGAGAACTGTTTTGTTTACAGTTAATTTACTTACGTCGATCCTAAGTCTTTTCAATACATTATAAACATAAGATTTAAGCGTAAAGAAATCAACATTTTCTTGTTTAATATTCCATGCTTCCGATTGACTCTTACCTGTTAAGAAGACTGCTAAATGCTTTTCTTCCGAATATTTTTTGGTAACATTAGCATCCATCGGCTGCCCTTGATTAAAACGATAAGTATTACCGAATTCATAAATATTAAGATCGGTAATCTTACGGTTAACGTTGTAAATAATAGTCTCCAACCCTCCAAATAGTAAAGTTTGACGCATAACATCCAGCTCTTTACTTAAAGGATTTAATATTTTAACATTATTAGCAGCATCATAATCAGTAACTCTATTAAGATATTCAGAACTTGTAAGCGAATTATTCATAATCTCAGTAAAACCATTGTTAGTAAGATAATCAGAAATCAAATTCTGAACCTTTTCTTTATCAGGTTTAGATATAAAAGCAAGACTAGAATGAAGTTCGCTGCCAATTTCAATATTATTATATCCATAAATCCTTAAGATTTCTTCAATAACATCAACTTCGCGTGTAACATCCACTTTATTGGTAGGAATAAGTAAGCTTAAACCATTATCTGTAGCACTTTGTATTTCAATTTCGAGAGATATAAGGATGTTTTTAATGATATTTCTGTCGATAACTTTACCAATTAGTTTATCAACATTAGCATAAGCTATATCAATAGTTTTGTTGATAATAGGAGTTGGATAAACATCAACGATTGGAGAAGAAATTGCCCCTCCTGCAACCTCTTTGATCAATAAAGCAGCACGTTTAAGAGCATAAGCAGTAATATTTGGATCAGCACCACGCTCATAACGGAAAGAAGCATCAGTTTTTAAGCCATGAAGCTTAGATGTTTTCCTAATGGTAGTAGGATCAAAGTAAGCACTCTCAATAAATATATTCTTAGTTTGAGCAGTAACCCCCGATTTAGCACCTCCAAATACACCCGCAATACACATGCCTTCAATAGTATTGCAAATCATCAGATCTTCACCCGAAAGTTCGCGTTCTGCATCATCAAGTGTGATAAATTTAGTTCCTTTAGGAAGCTTCTTTACGATAACTTTGTTGCCTGTTATGATTTCAGCATCAAATATATGTAAAGGTTGCCCCGTTTCAAATAAAATGAAGTTAGAAATATCGACAATATTATTGATAGATCTCAAACCAATAGCATTTAATCTCTTCTTGAGCCAATCAGGAGAGTCTTTAACTTCTACACCACTAATTGTTACGCCCGTATATCGTGGACACGCAATAGTATCTTCTATAATAATATCAATAGGTAATGAATTGTTATCCTGCTTAAAAGCTTCTACCGAAGGATAGATTAAAGTAGTATTAGCTGTTGTACTATCGGGTAAGTTATTGATAACTGCCGACAAATCTCTTGCAACTCCAATGTGCGAAGTAGCATCTGAACGATTAGGAGTTAAACCGATCTCAAACACAAAGTCATCTTTTATATTAAAAAAGTCTCTTGCTTTGGAACCAACAACTGCATCAGCATCAAGCACCATAATACCTGCGTGTGAAGTCCCTAATCCGAGCTCATCTTCGGCACAAATCATTCCTTCAGAAAGCTCTCCTCTTATCTTCGACTTCTTGATTGTAAACGATTCATCACCACTATAAATAATAGTGCCTATAGTTGCAACCAGCACCTTTTGTCCTTTGGCAACATTTGGTGCACCGCAAACAATATGTAGTAATTCAGGTTCGCCAACATTAACAGTTGTAATGCTTAACTTGTCTGCATCAGGATGTTTTGCACAACTCATCACTTCGCCAACTACTACGCCTTGCAATCCTCCTTTTATGGATTCAATTTTCTCCAGACTTTCAACTTCCAAACCACAGTCGGTAAGCAATTGAGCAACTCTTTCGGGAGTTAAGTCTATGTTAAGATAGGTTTTTAGCCACTTGTAAGATATTTTCATCTAAACTAATATTTTTAAAGGGGCAAAGTTACACATTTTTGCTTGAATGGAAGCAGTATTGTGATGTATTATTTAATTATTGTATTAAAATGTAGTTCTGAAGAGTTTTAGTTATAAAATTTATCTTTATTAAGGAAACATTTATGAAGATCTTTCTTAAAAATAATAAAAAAGCCCTGCCAACAATTGGCAGAGCTTTTAAAATCTTTTTGTTTCTCTTGTTTTTTACTTGTGTTCTTTACACATATCAGATTTTTTATCACACATAGTCGAGTCCATCTTTTCATGTCCGCAACCATTGTGCATCATCTCTTTGCAATGCATCTTACAGCAATGCATTCCTTCTTGACCCATCTTGCAACTGTCGCCTTTCATCATCCATTCTTCGTGACATTCTCTTTTGCATTTCATAAACTTAGGGCAACTATGGATGCCTAAAGCCATAGCAGTTACACATAATATTGCAGCAAGAGCAACAATATAAAAACCTTTTGCCCACTGCTTTTGATTCTTATTCATAAATCCTTTTATAATAAGAATAATACCTGTTGTTTTCAGTATTATAACCGAAACAATCAATAAATAAAAACAAATAAAAATTGCATGCATTTTTTAATAATTTAAATTAATAAATAAAGTACAAAGGTAATACTTTTATTTATTAATAATCATAATTAAGGAAAAAATAACAATTTATCTTTAATAATTAGGAAGCTATAAAACAAAAGTAGTATAAAATATGGAGAACCCATAATTTGATGATAATACATACAATTAAACATATTAAATATTAAGATGAGTTATTAAATCTTATAATCAATTGTTTGTGTTAATAACACTACTATTAAAAGAAATTAAATCGTTGATAGCGAAAATTAATTCTTTAAAGTGGAATATATTTTATAATTTTACAATCAGAAAATTATAGCATTAATAAATAATAAATCAATCTTTAATTAATAGCATATCTTCATGTTAATAATAGGTATAGCAGGAGGTTCAGGCTCCGGAAAAACAACTGTTGTGAAAAAAATAATGAAAAGTCTTCCCAAAGATTCTGTTTCTATTATTTCGCAGGATTCATATTATAAAGATAATGGACATAAATCTGCTGAAGAAAGAGCAAAAATTAATTTCGACCACCCTTCATCCATTGAATTTAATTTATTGATTAAGCATTTAGAAATGCTTAAAGCAGGAAATTCTATTGAAATGCCTATTTATTCGTATCTTACTTGTGCAAGAGCTAAGGAAACTATAACAATTACTCCTAAGAAAGTTATAATTGTTGAAGGCATTCTGATTTTAACAAGTCCCAGGATGAGAGACCGAATGGATATTAAAGTATTTGTAGATGCAGATGGCGATGATCGTTTGATGAGGATAATATGGAGAGATCTGGAGGAAAGAGGGCGTTCATTTCAGCAAGTATTAGAACATTATGATAGCTATGTTAAGCCAATGCACCTTCAATTTATTGAACCAACTAAAAGATATGCTGACATTATTGTTCCTCAAGGTGGAAAAAATCAGGTAGCTATTGATATTTTAAGTTCTCGTATTAAAATGAATCTGAATTTGTAAAGAATATGAAAGGTTTTAATCAATAATTCAACAAAAATCTAAGTTAAGCCTTAAGCAATCTATTTGTTGGAGGCTTATAATATAATAATATGAGTCGTCTTTTTTATCTGAATTAAAAATAATCTTCATTAAAATATAAAATAATAATCTCCGTTTGGAAATATATATGTAATTTTAACGACTTAAATCTATAAAAATAACAAATTGGACATATACTCAAGAAAAAAGCGTTGGAAGTGGATACTGTTTCTTTGTGCAATAGTTATTGTAACCCTTTCGCTATGGTACACCAGCACGCTTGTTAAGAAGATTGCCCGTGACGAACGCAACAAAGTAAAGATTTGGGCCGAAGCCATTCAACGCAAAGCTAATCTTGTTAATTATACTAATATCTTCTTTGATAAAATAAAGATTGAAGAGCGTAAAAGAGTAGAATTATGGTCGGAGGCGTATCAACGCTTAATGAATTCGGAGAATAACGGTGCTAATGTTGATCTAACTTTTTATTTGCAGATAATTTCCGGTAATACGAACATCCCTGTTATTGTTACTGATAAAGATTTTGTGATTAGTCTTTCCAGAAATATAGATAATGCTGACACAAGTAAGATTAAAGAAGGAAAAGTACTTGAAGGTGAATTAAAGGAAGAGTTCTCAAAGTTTCCACCGATAAGATACAGTGAGTTTAACGTGGTATCCTATCTCTTTTACAAGGAATCAAAGCTATATACCGAACTTAGGGATGTATTAAATGATTTGGTGAAATCATTTTTCTCTGAAGTTGTGGATAATTCTATGTCAGTACCAGTAATAGTTACCGATAGTAATCAGCGAACGATAATATCTTCAGGTAATATTGATAAGAATAAGTTGCAGGATACTATTCAAATGAAGCGTATTCTTCATGAGATGGCTTCACAGAATACTCCTATTGAAGTTGATCTGGCAGGGACAGGTAAGAAATATATCTATTATGAAGATTCTTTTCTTTTAACACAGTTAAAGTACTATCCTTACGTACAGTTGATGATTATAGGAATCTTTTTATTGATCTCTTATTTCTTGTTCAGCACTGCAAGAAAGTCGGAGCAGAATCAAGTGTGGTTGGGTATGTCAAAAGAAACCGCACATCAGTTAGGGACGCCTCTTTCGTCAATTATTGCTTGGGCAGAACTCCTTAAATTAAGAGGTATAGAGACTTCAATAACTGATGAGATTGATAAAGATATTCAAAGACTAGATACAATTACTCAACGTTTCTCAAAAATTGGTTCGGAACCTGAACTAACTAAACAAAACATAGTTGAAGTGGTGAAAGGTGCTGTCCTTTATCTTAAAACTCGTTCTCCAAAGAGTGTAAATTATATTATAAACCTTCCGGAAAACAAAGAAATAATCATTCCTTTAAATGTACATCTATTTGAATGGGTTATAGAGAACATTTGCAAGAATGCAATTGATGCAATGGGTGGTGTGGGAGAAATAAGACTAGATATGTTTGAAGATGACAAGTTTATTTACATAGATATAAGTGATACAGGCAAAGGAATTACTAAATCTCATTTCAAAACCATCTTTAATCCCGGTTATACCTCTAAAAAAAGAGGTTGGGGATTAGGATTATCGTTATCAAAACGTATCATAAAAGAATATCACTCCGGTAAAATCTTCGTAAAAACATCTGTACTTAACAAAGGAACTACTTTTAGGATAATGCTGAAGATTTAATTATGAATTATGAATTATGAATTATAAATTATAAGTGTGAAGTACTTTAAGCTAATAATATGCCGTAATTTATCAAGAAATTTATCATAGTTTAGATAAACCTTTTAATTTATCATTTAAAATAGTAAAAAAACATTCATAATTCATAAT
>JBAXLO010000107.1:0-15219 GCA_037134755.1 Bacteroidota bacterium
AGCCAAAACCCCAGTGAATGGTTATCTTAAACATGTTAACGAAATAACAGGTTTTTATTAATTTTAGTGAATCTTAGATTGTATTGAAGAAAAGGGTACTTTTACAGAATTAAATTCAGAAAATGTTTTAATGGTTTTCAACTAAAATTTTAGATTATGCTAATTTTACACATTGATATTAGTGTGCTTATATTTTATTTAATTGTAATATTGTTCGTTCTTTTAATTATTGTAGCCCTACCTATAGTATTTCTAAGATATATATACAAGTTGTTAACTAAAAGAGGTTACAAATTGAATGGTTATATATTAATTTGTATCAATTTAATGTTAGCACTTTATCTTTTTTTAACAAGCGAAATTTATGAAGGTTTTTATCCAACGAATAGTTTTTATTTTGACGAATTTACAGAAGTAACTTTAAGAAAGCCTCCAAAATCTGCTCAAATTATAAATAAATTTGCTTCTTATCCCGATTTTCATGGTGATTATTGTTCTGCATCTTTAATTAAACTCTCAAAAGAAGATTATAATTTACTCCTAAATGAACTTACAAATGATAACAGGATTATAAAAGGTGTTAAACTAATTGGGAGTAATGAACTTAACAATGTTATAGGGAACTATAAAGAAGAAAATATTATACATAGCTTTACCAGACATATACCAAATGAAGAAGATCATTATTTATATATTGGTTTTTTAGATGATAAGCAAACTATTATAGTAACTATATGTGTAACATAATATGAAAACATTAATAAACAATAAACATTATTCCCAACATTCATAATTCATAATTCATAATTGTTTTAGTTGCCAATCTTATTGCATATTTACAGGTTCAGCTATCCCTTTTGTAACAAAATATACCGTTAATTTAGGAGCATCTTCGTCTTCATACTTGCAATCAAAAGTAATTGTATGCTGACCTTTAATAAGTGAAGGAAATTTAGCAACTGTAAAGGTATTTATAAGCTTACCTTTAGCATCAAAAACAAGTAATTTATCACTACCATCTGTAACTATCTTCTCACCTGCCTTTAAAACAGTAGGAATTTTTAGTTCATAATAGCTATCTATTACAATAATAATATCTTTAACGACTCCTTTTCCCTTTTCGGCAATAATCCTAAAGGAAAGAGGCTGTTCATCATCATTATTTGTGAATGTCCAAGAGGAATTTACAGGTTCTCCCGGTTGTTTAATAATCTTTTCGTGAACATAAGGCTCTGAAACATGATTCTGATAAAGATTCCAAGACTTGTCAGCTATCTTTTCTAAGTGAAACTCATTCTTTGGATTCTTCAATCTCTCTTTTTGATTATCAATAAAGGCATGTGAACGGCGTGCTGACTCCCAATTGTTGATAGCATCCAATAAAATGTCAGTATTTGGATTCTTTTTAGCATCATTATAACGAACAACCATGGCAAAACCTGCATCATAACCGGCAGCTCGGGCAAGCATCCACTCCATCTCCGTCAAAGTAGTATTCGACGTAAGTAAATACCAGCCTAACATGTGTGGAAGATAGTTGCGATCGAACAATCCCTGGTTATCTATCCTATATTGTTGCATACTTTCGTTAAAACCGCCGTACCAAGGCTCTCCCCAGTTGCAATACGTGTTCATGTGCCAATAAAAAGGTTCAGAATTACTAGGACCGTTGAGGACAGTATGGTCTAAATGATCATAGAATTCCTTGGCAAAGACTTCTACACCATAATCTCCCTGCCCACATGAAAGACTTCCTTCGCATCCATCAAAATCCATCTGACCTAAGCCGGTTTCATTGAATATCTTTGCCATATTGCGAGCTATTTCCTTACCTAAATCTATATTTGGGAAGAATACTTTATAACCATGATCCATAAGTTTGGCTACTTTATCACCTTTTTTATGAGAAGAAACAGATGTACCGAAGGCTCCCCTCTGACAATTGAGCAGCTGATAAGGAGCAGTGGCAGTTACAGTCCTGTAACGAATCAATTCCTTACCTATCTTTACTGTATGAAGATCATTATGCTTTTCGTTGTTAAAATATTCGGGAGAAAGAACGGTGATTGTACTATCTTTATCACTAATATTAGTTACAAGATTACTAAAACCGGTAATTGCCAGACGTTCGTCAGGGATGGGAGTAACATATTTATCATCAGTAGTAATGAAATCGGATAAAGTATGAGCTCCTAAACGAATTCCAAGCTTATCTGCCTTCTTTACACAGGTTTTTACACCTTCTATGTTGTGCATAAAGGTATATACAGTGTCGAAATCATAATGTCCCCAGTTCTGAAAAGGACCTTCATGATAAAGTGTCATCAATCCGGCACGTTTAGTGTAAGCTAACATCTCATCAACATTATTTTCATTAAAGTTAGAGATAATATAAGAGCGACCGGTCTCGGGCGAAACCTTCATCCACACTCCATTGATTAAGGGATGAGGCAATCCTTCGGCAATCTCTATCTCACCAATAGTATTTAAAGCATCTTTTTCGGCACAACCGAACAAAGCAATCTTACTACCCATAACATTCTCGCCCGGCATAGGTTCTACAGGGGCATTAGGGAAATTGTCACCCCATACATCAACATTTCTTTTCCTGTCGCGGTTCAATGAATAAGCTTGTATCGTACTTCCCCAGCTTTGTTTGTCGGCAGTACTACTCCTCGATTGATCTGAGCCTTCGTTATTCAAAAGCTTCCCGCCAAGGGTTTTAACATTAAGAACCTGAATACCCAAAGCGAAGTTATCATTGCGAACTACACCAATAATCTCGCCAACAATCTTGGAAATTGTGGTGGGATAAGGGCCCCAGATGACTGCTTCAATCAGCTTGGGTTTATCTACATTAATAAGTTCGATAACTAAATGCGTTTTCTTTACACTTAGTTTAAGAAGTAGCCCAATTTTATTGTGAGGATAATCTAGTACGATAGTGGAATCCTTTTTATTAAAGAACATTGTGCCGGGATGCTCAATTCCTTTGGCAGTTTTGATGCTGATAAGGGGCGCAATAGTATCTTTATAGATATACTCTTTGTTATCAATGGTATTAATAAGCGAAACGATGCTTCCTTTATCGTTAATACCTATCTTAAGTTTGCCGGCATTGAAGTATTGCTGCGCCTTTGTATTTATATTTATTAATAAAAGTATAAAAACAAGGGTAGTGGTGATCTTTTTCATTGTGCTTTTTATTAGAATTAATTATAAAAGGAAGCAAAAGTAATAAAAAAGGCGGAATGACTTTGATTATAATCTAAAATAAATGGATATGTTTTGAATTAGTTTGGTAAGAGCAATACCTTAAAAGAATGCCTAATCCTTATCAATAGGATTAGGCATTCTTTGTATAAACATATTGTTTTTAATTACCAATTACTTTCAATTCAACTCTTCTATTTAAAGCTTTTCCTTCATTCGTATTATTTGTAGCTATAGGTTTAGTGCAACCATAACCAAAGGATTTCAATTGATAAGGTTTTGCACCTTTATTTTGCAAATAATTCATAACAGCTGTAGCACGTTTGGTTGACAAATCTTTGGCGCTGGCACTGCATTCAATATTATCGGTATGTCCTGAAATGCTGATTTGCAGGTTAGGATTTTCGTTCAATATCTTTAATACCATATTTAATTTCTTCATCGACTCTAGCGAGAGATAATCGGTGCCGGAATTGAAATTAATATTATCGAAGTTAAACACCATGCTTTTTTCAATCCTTACCAACGAAGTAGTAGGAATCTCTTTTCGAACACCATTAGCTGTTTTAGTTAAATCTGCAATCTTATGTTGAGTTATATAGCCCGGGGCAACAATGTCGATAATGTAAACATTCCCTTCCGGAACACTGAATCGGATAAGCCCATTATCTCCCGACATTATTGTATTGATAATCTCATCATCTTTCTTGACAACCATAGTTGCTTTTACTGATGAATACGTTTTAGCATCAATTACTTTTCCTAACAATTCAACACCCTGAATTTTGGGGATTAAGATAAGATCTTTCTGAATGTCATTATCAATTGAAGTTAAATCTAAAGTCTGGTGAAAAGATTCGTATTCAGGAACGCTTATTTCTAATTCATAAATACTTCCTTTGGGGAGATAAATATTAAATTGTCCATAAGCATCTACATCTACTGTTTTAATAACTTCGCTATTGTTTTTAATTATTATAGATGATTTTACTGAAGCTCTTGTTCTGGAATCAATTACTCTTCCATTAAAGACAATACTTTGAATAATAGGCTCAGATGCAAAATCCTTTTGAATGTTATCAGTATTATTTGTTAAGTCAATAGTTTGTTGTTGTGGTTTAAATCCTTGAGCATATACTTCCAGTTCATATATATTGCCATTTGTAACCTCAACATTAAATTGTCCGTTATTATCAGTTTCAACTGTATTAATAATATCACCATTGTTTTTAATTACTATAGTTGCTTTTAATGGTACTGCTGTTTTTGAATTAATAATCTTACCATCTAATTCAACCTTTTCTATATTTTCAGGTTCACTTATTCTATTTTCAATAATCTTATTTTTAACAACTTTATTTTTGCTAGACTTATCTTTATTTGTCTTCTTTTCAACTATCTTGTTTTCTTTTATCTTGTTTTCTTTTGTTACATTAACTTTTGTTATATTTTCAACTTCATTAGTTGTATTTTCATTAGTTCCTCTACATTTACCAAAATTGATTTGCAAACCAAATTCTAATCCATAAGCTTGGGTTTTAACATTATCGTTTCGGTTCAATAGTGTATTCATAGTATTGTCACTTTGTGCCAATATCATTGTTGAAGGGTTTGTTTTTATATTTTGAGACCCATTCATCATTTTCACACCAGCAAATGCAGTTAGTTTTGTATTAATTTTATATTTAACTCCTAATGCAACTTCAGTAATAAAATTATTTTGTTTGCCGATAGATCCACTACCTGAAATCGCTTTGTTAGTAGGGAAATAATAAGATGATCCCGGAATATCTATATTATAAAGTAATACATTATAATCAGGATAAAAACCTGTACGAGTAATAGTAGCTGTATTGTCGTATTTAGCACTAACGTTAAGTCCATAAGCAATACCTATGTTTGCATAAGCTAACCAACGATGTGCAATTTGATATTCGAAGCCAAGTTTAATAGGGATATCCAAAAAAGTTATATGTTGGTTTTCTATGATGTTGTTAGCTGTTTCTGTCAGATAATAACTTTGATTCCCCGAAACAGTTTGTTCGTACTCTGATGTCCATAGCTTATTAATTAAGTTTGTTTGTTGACTACTGCTATAATTAGTAATTGCTAATCCAAGTGCTAAATTCATACCAAATTTATTAGTCTCTAGAAAGCTATATATTAATTCACCACCAACATTATAACCCATCTTCTGTTTTTCTTCACTTGCATAAAGATTGCTTTTAAGGTCTGTTAGTAATGGTGAAACATATAATCTATAAGACCAGGGAAAAGGAGAACAATATAAAGTGCATTCGTGTGAATCTTGTGAAAAACCTTTGCTTGCAACAATCAAAAGCAGCAATACTGATAATATATATAATTTTATTCTCATAATTATTGTTTTTGAATGATCATCTTTTGAGTTTGTTTGGAGTCTCTTAATGAAACTTCAATATTATATAAACCAGATTTTAATCCAGAGGTGTTAATCTGATATTCAGAATCGGAGTCTTCGTTTTGGAAAGAGTAAGCACGTAGTTCCATTCCATTCTGATTAAAGATTTTTACATATATAGTTCCTGCTAAAGCATCCGTAAGTTTTAAAATAAAATTACCATTGTTTATAGTGGGGCAAACCTTAACAAGAAGACTCTTTGTTAGCGTTACCGTTTTAGCTGCTGAACTGGCTTTACATCCATTAGTATCTGTAATGTTAACAATGTAAACTGCATTCATATTGGAAGGGGGCAAGACCAGAAACTGTCTGTTATTTACAAGACTTGAAGGTAATGCTGTGCTGTCAGCATAAGTCCAATTATAGTTAGTATAAAGATTTTGTTTATTATCAACAATAAGAATCGAAACAGTATTTGACTCTTTCTTTTCACGGATTACAGGAGTATTTACCGGGTACAAATCAATAGTTAATTTATCAGATATGTTATTACAAGTTGTATTATTATTTTTAACATATAAACTATAATCACCAGCCCCAGTTGAAGGAACCTGATATTGATTTCCTGTTTGTCCTATAATATCATTTGTATTAAACTTCCATTGGTATGAATAACTATTAACAAAGTTAGAGCACACTATTTTATCACCTGAACATAGTTTTATATTATTTAAAGCACTGGATTGAGGTAATAAAATTGGTTTATCAGGAATTGGATTAGCTATAAATAATACAGGTGTTAGCGTTAAACTTGGAATTGAATTTATCACACTCACTGCTTCGGCATAATAAGTGCTTCCAGAGACCAAGGGGGTAGAACTATTTAATAAAGTATCTGCATTAATATTATTATACCATTGGACTATTAACCCTGTAGGGACAGTCGCAATGAGATTGGCAATAGTAGCATTTCCACATAAGAATTGAATAGAATCAGCAACAGGAGCATGAGGGGCAATTAAAAGATTAAATGTACATGAATCAGTCCCACCTGAATTAGTTGCCTTTATTTTATAATCTGTAGAAGGGAGCAGCTGAGTAGCTGTTCCCGTGATATTTCCTGTGACTGTATCAAATATAATACCTGAAGGAAGAGCAGGATTTATACTGTAGCTAACAATAATACCTTCGACGCTTGGGGAAGCAGAGACAGTTGAATCAATAGTAGCTTGAAGAGTATTTGGAACATATGATAAGTTAGCAGGTGGAATAGCAACAACAGTTAAAGTAAAAGTACAAGTAATAAAACCTCCTGAATTAGTCGCTGTTATTGTATATGTTGTAATAGGCAAGAGATGATTTGGAATTCCTGTAATCTTTCCTGATGTTGTATCAAAAGCTACTCCTGTAGGAAGTGTCGGACTTATACTATAACTAACAACAGCTCCTCCTGAATAAATAGGAGATTCCGAAAGACTCATAGAATTGATAGTAGCTACAACACTATCAGGAGAATAATTCAAAAAAGTAGGTGGGTTATCATTAACACTTAAAGTAAATATACATGAATCACTTCCTCCTGTGTTGCTAACTTTTATCTTATAATTTGTTATTGGAGAAATCTCAGTTGGTGTCCCTGATATAGTTCCGGATATAGTATCAAATAATACTCCTGCCGGAAGTGCTGGAGTAATACTGAAGTTAATGCCAAATCCTCCACCATAAGTTAGAAAATCGTTAATTGCAGTTGTATTAACTACAGCGACTATTGGATTTTCTGAATAATGTAAATTAGATGGTGGTGTATCTACAACTGTTAATGTAAATATACATGAATCACTTCCGCCTATATTACTTCCAATTATTTTATAAGTAGTAGTTTGTAAGAGATATAAAGGCGTCCCTGATATTTTTCCGGATACAGTGTCAAATAATAATCCTGAAGGAAGTACAGGACTTATACTATAATGAATAATAACACCTCCATTATTTGTAGGAGTATCAGAAACTGTAGAGTCCAATTTAACTATTAAAGGATTTATAGGATAGGATAAACTTGTAGGAGGATTATCAATAATTGTAAATGTGAATGTGAATGAAGTGCTACCTCCAGAGTTTGAAGCAATAATTGTAAAATTAGTAATTGTTAATAACGAGGTAGGTATTCCAGTGATTGATCCTGAAATAGTATCTAATGTAATTCCCGTGGGAAGTTGAGGACTTATATAATAATTAGTAATTGCACCACCGCCATTAGTTGGAGTTACTGATACATTTGAACCCAAAAAAGCTACAACAGGATTTGGGGCATATATTAAATTTGTAGGTGCAACATCAATTACTGTCAATGTAAATATGCATGTAGTACTTCCTCCGGAATTAGTAGCTGTAATTGTGTAGATAGTAAGGGGTAATAGCATTGTAGGAACACCTGAAAACCCCCCTGTAGTTGAATCAAATGCTACCCCATTAGGAAGCGCCGGACTGATACTGAAATGATCAATAGTACCTGTATAAGTAGAAGGACTTGACGAGATATTGGTTGTGTTTATTGTTGCTATTACCGGATTTGGAGAATACGTTAAATTACTTGGTGGAAGAGTAGGTATTGTAGCTGTTATTATTTTTGTAATATTTGAATTTGGTCCTTGCCCATAAGCATTCTCTGCTCTTACTCTATAATAATAGGTAGTTGAACTTGCAATACTTGTTACAGATATAGTAATAATATTTCCAACATTTAAATTAGTGTAGAAACTTTCAAATGTTGAAAAAGTTGAATCTGTTGACACCTCAAATCGATAGTTAGTTGCTCCAACAACAGTATCCCAGTTAGCATCAAAACTATTAGTTGTTATTGAAGTTGCCGGAGTAGTAACAGCTGCCGGAGGAGAACCAATAGCTGTAATGCCACAAATAGCAAATATCGCTGTTCTATCATTTGCAACTGTCTTTGTAAAAGAAATACTTTGTACTACTTTTGCTTTATCATTAGAATTTAAAGTTATTAAACAATCAAATAGTTTTGGATTGGTATTAATATTCTGAAATGTTCCATCCCTAAATACCCTATCAACTCCTGAAATTGCATAAGCTCCAACATCAAACCAATCGGGGACAGAAAATGTGTAAACAGTATTAGTACCATCAGAAAAATATAGATCAGCAGTAAAAGGAGTAGGTGTTCCTATTGTACCTACACTTGTAGCACAAATTGATATTTTATCAAATACACCGGGTTGTAACAAAGTTAAATTTTGACTTTGATTAAGAGAAGTCAAAAAGAATGCATTTAATCCGGAATAATCTGCTAAATTATATACAACACCTGGTGTTGAAATACTATTTATAATCCCATTTGCAGGTAATCCGTATAAACCGCCGCTATAACCATGCTGATAAAAATCTGATCCTGCTGAATTGTTAGCATCAAGCCCATCTGATGTGCTTAATAAAACAGTATTTGTTCCATTAGCAACTAAATCGCTATTAAACCCGGTAACAGGAATTGGTATATATATCTGTGCTTTGATTGTAAAATTGATTAACAGCATTATAAAAACTAATACTGTTGTCTTTGTAATTATTCGTATCATAATTGAACTCCTCTTTTTACTTTATAGTTTTTGTCTAAATAATTAGTCCTTGTACAAATTAAACATAAATTTGTAAAGATTTAATCTGAACCCATATCGGCATACTGTTTCTACAAAGTTTTGCTTATGCAAACCTAATAAATAACAGTATAAATTAAATCTTAAAATGAATATATTTGTCATAACTTATTAAGAATTTAATATATCTACATTTAATGTAGGGGTATTACTACCCCATGATAATATTTTACAATATTAATACAAAAATCATTATAAATGAAATTTTATTTCAAATTATTTTTAAAAAGAAAAATTAACTTAAGATTAAGATGACATTTTATTGTAATTTTGCAGACTAATTCTAAATAAAATGAAAAAACTTCTTTTAATCAGTAATTCAACCAATGCAGGTGAAGCATATTTAGGCTGGCCTCGTAATGATATTAAAAATTTCCTGAACACTAATAAAGTAAGTCGTGTGCTTTTTGTACCTTATGCAGGTGTTAGTGTTACCTATGATGATTACACAAATAAAGTTGCAGATGTATTTAAAGAGTTAGGTGTTGAGATATATGGAATCCATAACGAAATTGATCCTGTTAAAGCAGTAAAAGAAGCAGAAGCAATAGCTGTTGGTGGAGGCAATACCTTTCATTTATTATATATGTTGCATAAGTTAAAACTTGTGGATGCCATACGAGATCAGGCTTTAAAAGGTGTGCCTTATATGGGATGGAGTGCAGGATCGAATGTTGCTTGTCCTTCATTAAAGACTACAAACGATATGCCTATTATTGAACCTGCCGGTTTTGATTGTGCAGCTTTGGTTCCATTTCAGATAAATCCTCATTATCTGGATGCACATCCTGATGGTCATGGGGGGGAAACACGCGAACAACGAATTGAAGAGTTTCTAAAAGTAAATCAACAAATATATGTTGTTGGCTTAAGAGAAGCAACACTTTTGTTGGTTGAAGGCGATAAGATTTCATTAATTGGTAAACGTCCTATGCGAGTATTTAAATATGGTGAAGAACCAAAAGAAATACAAGTTGGAGAAAATATTGATTTCTTATTAAAAGCTTAAAAAGTAAAGATTTCATTCAGTACTTTGTCTTTTATTAATTTCTAATTGTTTTAATACTATGATTGATTTATCAACAAACTATATGGGATTTAAACTTAAGAATCCTATCATTGTGGGCAGTTCCGGATTAACAGATAATGTTAAGAGCGTAGTAGAGGCCGAAAAGAATGGTGCAGCTGCGGTAGTGTTGAAATCGCTATTTGAAGAACAAATAAAATTTGAGCTGAGTAGTGCTTCGTTAAAACAAAATGATACTTCATTTGCATACCCTGAAGCAGTGGAATATATTTCGGATTATGCCACAAAAAATTCTATTAATAATTATCTGAGATTAATTGAAGATTGCAAAAAACAAACAAGCATCCCAATCATAGCTAGTATTAATTGCACTTCGAATGCCGAATGGGTTCATTTTGCTAAGAAGATTGAAGAGGCCGGCGCTGATGCTATAGAGCTTAATATATTTCTGCTACCATCGGATTTAAACCATTCGAGTGAGCAAAACGAAGCAGTTTATTTTGATATTATCAGCGAAGTGATGAAACATGTTAAGATTCCTATTGCTGTTAAAACTAGTTATTATTTTTCGGGGCTTGCTAAGATGATGCTTAAATTATCGTGGACAGGTATCTCGGGATTAGTATTCTTTAATCGTTTCTTTTCGCCGGATATTGATATAGATAATTTCACTATTACATCGGCCAATGTATTAAGTCGTCCTGAGGAGGTATCTACATCTTTAAGATGGGTTGCAATTTTATCGGATCGTTTGTATTGTGATGTGGCAGCTTCTACAGGTATTCACGAGGGAAGAGATGTTATCAAGCAATTATTAGCAGGAGCTAAAGCCACTCAGATAGTTTCTACTTTATACAAGCATGGTTTCCCTCATATCGAAACTATGTTGAAAGATATGGAAGTTTGGATGCAGGCTAAAAACTTTAATACTATTGAGGAGTTTCGAGGAACGATGTGTTATCGCAAAACGCAGAATCCTGCTGCTTATTTAAGAGTGCAATTTATGAAGTATTTTGCAGATATTGAAGAAAAGTCAGGGTTTGAGATATAATTAAATTTCTCAAAACTATCATTGTTGTTAGATAAATATATAGATTCTCCACAACGTTACTAATGACAGAGGTTAAATTAACAGATTTCTCGCTTCGCTCGAAATGACAGCAGTTTTGTTTTTAATAGGAGAGGACATGGCGGCGAAGCCGCCATGTCCTCTCAAAAAAAGTTAAGAAAGTTGTCATTCCGAACAAAGTGAGGAATCTCAAATTTACACCTTCATTGTTTTTTATCGGACAATAATCTAAATATACAAACCCTATTTCTTCGATATATTTGTAATTTCGGCAGGCATCCCTACATTACATCCTTCAGGATTTTTCATCCTTAAAGTATGATAGTCAAAATAAACTTCTGTACCATCTTTATCTATTTCAGCAGGCAATTTATCTTTTGGAATTAGAGTTATCGGTTTCTCTTGTCCTTGTTGGTTTATAATTATCACGGTAGCGCACCCACTTGCTTTGTATTGATGTGATATCTTACCTAAAGTTATACCTTTAGCAGCAATCTGTTCAACAGCTTTTTTATCTAAACTAATATTTTGTTTTGTTTTGCACGACGTGCTTATAAAGATTACTATTGCAATTATAAATAGTATGTTTTTCATAAAAAATTTATTATTTAATAAAACTAAAAAAGGCATATCATACAATATATATATGATATGCCTTTGATATTAATTATTATTTAGGCTTAATCAATAACCAGTTTAGTTACTTTTTGGAAGCTTGTATTTTCGGTTCCTATTCTTATTAAATAAGTTCCTTTTGCAAGGCTAGCACCCTGTATTGAAGTTGCAACAGCATTTGAAACCGGAGTAACTTTTTTACTTGAAATCAATTTGCCTGAAATATCAAATAAATCAACATTCAATTCATTATTTGAAGGAAGATTACTAGCTTTTACCATAATATCATTACCAAATCTATTAACTTTATAAATAACTTCAGTTGCATTTTCGGCAATACCCACACCTGAATTAGTAGGCAATTTAAAAGAGAATACTTTTGTAGCAGGATTACCGCCTGAAATATATTCGCCTGTATGCCAGAAAATAGTTCCATCTAAAGGATCAAGAGAAGTGTGTGAATAATCACCAAAACGATTAGTACTTGTTTGAGCAGAGTTGCCGGCAACAACTTGTGTTTCGGCAAAAGTCATTGTATTTAAAGGATCAGTGGCTAATCTGCCGGTATATCTAAGACTGGGGTAAATGGTTGACGATCCTGAAACTGCATAAGCCATACCGATTGATCCATTGTCGTCCATAGCAATACTTCCTACCCAACGGTTATAAGCATCGGGAGCAAAAGTGCTTTGTTGATAGATACTCCAAGTTGTACCTGTTTGACGCAATTCGTACCATCTTATACTACGTTGTCCTGTTGATGAACTTACCAATACGCCGCCACATAATACTACGCTGTTGTATCCTGTCCATCTTCTGTATTGAGCTCTAAAAGTAAGTACACCACCAATTCCATCAAGTTTAGATGAAGTTCCGGGTTGTGCAATATCATCCCAATTTGAATTATAAGAAGCATCAAAAGCCTGTGTTGGCAATTGAGCATCAAGTGTAATAGTTGCAGTAGGTGTAGCACCCCAGGTTGTAGCCATTTTATATACATTTATTCTATCAACATATCCGGTTCCCCATCCATCATCTTCGTATGAGAAAATTGGGCAAGGAGTTCCATATGGAGGCAATTGACCATCAGCATCGGCTGGTAATGGGCAAAAGAATCCACCGCCATCAGGAGGTGTAAATGTTTTATTTATCGATCTGGAAGCAGCAACGCCTTTTAGCATTGAATCTCTTTCGAATACAAATATTTTTTGTGCTGTTTGGTTAGAAGTCATATAATAACCATCAGACCATATTGAAAATTTTTCGTAATCAGGAAACTGAGGTGAAGTATATGAATAGGTGTAATATGCACCTGTTGGATCAGATGTTTTTGATACAGCCAAACATATTTTGTTTCCACTTTGTTTAAATTCAGTTATTACCCAACGATCTGCATATTTATCATAAAGTACGATAGGATCGCCATCATTTGAGCTGAACAATAAAGTTCCTAGCTGAAAAGGTCCACCATTTGCAACACTACCACCTGTTTTGGTGAATATTTGGTATTGGGTATTTACAGATTGTAAATAATGATTTGGGCCGGCAACTCCGGTTGGATCCGGTGGGTAACTATTTCCTGATTGTCCTTCCCATTGAACAATAGGTGCTTTATTTTGTCTGTAACCAGGTGTTTTCTGGCAAGCAGGATCATCACCTTGTGGCAAAGCGTTAGGATTAAGTTTTACTGAAAATGGGATACGGTTATCTCTGTCAGGAGACTCTTTCCTTTCGGAAGTTTGTTTTACAACAGCTTCAGGATGTTCCTTAATCAATTCGCTTAGAGGTTTGGTTTCATGAAATTCATCACATTTAATAACTTCTACCTTACCATCATCTACTTTATTTTGAGCTTTTAAAACAGTTACTGCTAAAAACACAAATAGTACCAAAAAGACTTTTCTCATTATTATTTTTATTAAATTTTCTGCAATATTAACAAATAACTTTATCATAAATCTGCTTTTATCGAATTTTTAACAATTTATAAACAAAATAATTTATTTATAAAGCAAAACACAGATAAAAAAACATTTCACCTTAAATTAGAAATATGTTACAATATTACTGCTTTTATTTACCCTTTTTGTTATAATATTTCATTTTAATGTTATAAAATTTATAAATCATCAAATGAAATTGATTTTAGAATAAAAACAGGCAGCTTGTTTTTATCTAAAAATATATAATATGCTTATTAGTGGTGTTTTAAAAACAAAACGCCTTCAAAACATGTCGTTTTTTGACCGCCACAGCGTCGATCGCTACATAATATTCGTCGCTGTGGGTTTTAATTTGACGAATATTATGTAGTTTTTCACTCTGTGGCAACCACAGCAATGAATATTATTTAGTTTTTCAGTTTTTAGTTGCCACAGCAACGAATATTATGTAGTTTTCGTTAACATTTTAGCCAATTAAACAAAATTTTCAATCAAAATATATTTAATAAAACAGAAAAAAAAATAATTTGAAAATAAATACGAATTTGTTTTTTTTGTAACAAATAATAAATTACTTTTGCACTGCCCATAAAAATAAGGACATAAAATCAATATGAAAAACATAAAAATACGAAACATCAAGTCTCCAATTGTTTGTGCCTACATTTTAACTGTATTTACTATTTAGATAGTAAATAGATCAGAGCTGTTCCTGAATAATAATACGACAGCCGCTTGACCGGAGCCATCCGTCAGACGTTAAGTGCAGGTAAACCAGTGTTATTCCTTTTAAAGTATTTAAAGTACTTAGAGTTCCTTGTGTACTTATAGTACTTAGTTTCAAAGTTTATTGTGTGTAGTGTATTTTATATTTTCTAAAATTCAAATACTCAAGGCACTTATTTAATTATTAAATAATATTTATAAATCTTTTAATACTCAATAATATGGGAATAAAACGTCATATTTTTATAAATCATTGGAATACTCCTTTCTATCATAACTATAAAAGAAGTATGGAGACAGGCGACCAATTAAAACAGTCGTTGTTTGCAAATAAAGACGACCCCAAATTTAAATCTTTATATGATTTCTATTTACCGTTTTACACAAGTTTTAGAACAAATTATCTTTTATGGTTATTACAGATAAAAGACTATAGAGGTTCCAGTCTGATTTTAGATGGAATGTTTAAAGAACTATCAGGACCACAAATAAATAGAGTAGATACTTTTTTGAAAAACATGGTGTAATAGACAAAATAGTTGGTTTTTTGAAGACGATTTGCTCTAATGGAC
>JBAXLO010000108.1:0-15138 GCA_037134755.1 Bacteroidota bacterium
CCCAAAACCTCATCATTTATTACTAATGACAGAATATCGCAAAGTATATATAATGTGCTATTTGCGTTTTCTAATATATCCGCTAAGCGGTTTGGAACCGCTAAGCGGGATAGCTACCACTTAGCGGTTCTAAACCGCTTAGTGGTTATATTCTGTCAAACTACTTGGTGGGCTGTAAGTCTTGGGGCTCGCAATGACGACTTATTAATACTTGAATGATATATCCGAAACAGATCATTCTTACTTATCCCACCCAAAACCTCATCATTTATTTATACACCTAAAGCCGCGTCGGATATAGTGCTATCGACAATTGTGCCATCTTATACGGTGCGTGTAATATTTTTATTTGGAATTGTACAGCTGCAGGCTTTTATTGAGACTTTTGAAAATGTATAAAAGTTAATCAAATGTTAATTATATGAAAAAAAGATGTTAAACCCATTATTATTATGATAAAGACGGTAAAATACATTAACTTTGCATACTTCTAAAATGAAATATCATGGACGAAAATAGCACTAATAATATTGCAAAAGAACTTCGCCGAAAGGCAGAAGAAAAGTTGGAAAACAAAGAGTTAAAATCAGTAAAACAACTTTCGCTACCAGAAATTGAAAAACTTGTACACGAACTTGAAGTGCATCAGATAGAATTGGAACTGATGAACGAAGAGTTAATGCTTGCAAATACTATAGCTGAAACAGCTAATGAAAAGTATGTTGAATTATATGATTTTGCACCTACCGGATATTTTACACTCACAGCTGTTGGTGATATTAATGCCTTAAATTTAAGTGGAGCTAAGATGCTTGGTAATGATCGTTCGTATCTTATAAATACAAGATTTGGTTTGTTTGTATCAGATGAATGCAAACCTAGCTATAATAAATTTTTGGAAAAAACATTTAAGAATAATACAGCTGAAACTTGTGAGATTACGTTAAATATTGCTGATAAACTTCCTGTTTATTTACATTTAACAGCTATTGCCGACCCAAATAAAGAACAATGTTTTGTGGATGCAGTGGATATTACCAAACGCAAGCAAGCAGAAGAGAAAATAAAAGAAAGTGAAGAAAAATATTATAATCTTTTTAATAATTCGGAAGTAGGGATGTTCAGAACTCTGCTAGATGGTTCGGAAATACTCGATTTCAATCAAAAATATCTTAGCATACTTAAATATACTTTTGAAGAAGTGAATGGCAAACCATCTAAAAACTTATGGGCAAATAAAGCCGAAAGGGATAAGATGGTAGAAATACTTAAAGTCGAAGGACGTATTAACGATTTTGAATGCGACATAATTGATAAAAATGGAGAAATAAAAAGATGTTTAACATCTTTAAAATTATACAAAGAAGAAGGGATACTTGAGGGATCGATAATAGACATTACAGAGCGTAAACATGCAGAAGAAAAATTAAAAGAGAGCGAAGAAAAATACAGACTTATGGTAGAAAACTCCGGCTTAGGTGTAGGAGTATATAGTTTGGATGGGACAATATTATATTTTAACCAAAAAGCATTAGAAAATTTAGGGGGTAAACCTGAAGATTATAATGGTAAGTCGCTTATTGAATGTTTTGGAGAAAAAAGCGGTAATGAATATATAAAGAGATATAAAGAAGCAATAAATAGTGATGCAACATTAGAATTTGAAGATTATTTAGATACTCCAAATGGTAAGAAATGGTTTTATTCCAATCAAACAGTTATAAAAGATGCAAACGGAAATATAAGAGGTGTACAGGTATTAGCAAAAGATATAACCGATCGTAAGCTGGCTGAACAAAAGATAATTGAAAGCGAAGACTCCTATCATACGCTTTTTGATAGTGTTAACGATGCTTTATTTGTATCCGAACTACAGGAGGATGGTTTAGCCACAAAATTTATTAAAGTAAATAAAGTAGCTTGCCAACGCTTAGGATATACTGAAGCAGAACTATTAACTATGTCTACAAACGATATATCATCAAATAATGTAAAACCAAAACTTCCTGAAATTATAAGTAATATAATAGATAAAGATAATAGTATCATCGAATCAGAACATATTACAAAAGATGGAAAAGTAATAGCTGTTGAAATAAGTACAAGAATATGTAAAATTAAGGATAAAGTTTATTTTTATTCTATTGCAAGAGATATTAGTGAACGCAAGCAGGCTGAAGAGAACATAAAAGAAAGCGAAGAAAAGTATAGAGAATTAGTTGAGAATTCGCCTGATGCTATTGCTATTTATGAAGAAGGAAAACTTTTGTTTGTAAACAATGAATTGGTAAGGTTATTGGCTGCAAAAAATAAAGAAGAGTTGATAGGGATGCCCGTATTACAGTTTATACATCCGGATTCAAAAGAATTAGTTGTTGAAAGGATGAAAAAAGTTGCAATTGATAATACTACTTTGCCCTTTGTAGAAGAAAAAGCATTAAGATTAGATGGAAAAGCTGTAAATGTTGACATAAAAGCTATCCCTGTAAAATTAGGAGGTAAGAATGCAGTTCAATTAATTATACATGATTTAACTGAAAAGAAACAAACAGACTTAGCGTTGCAAAATGCAAACCGTCTTTATTCAGTTTTAAGTAATGTAAATCAAGCTATATTTCAGATTAAAGATAAACTGGAAATCTATAAAGAAGTATGTAGGATAGTTATTGAAGACGGACATTTTAGAATGGCTTGGATTGGAGAGATTGATGAACAAATTAATAAAATAGTTCCGGTAGTATCCGCAGGATATGTAAATGGATATTTAGATGCTGTTAATATTGATCTTACAGATGAAAAAAGAAGTGGAGGGCCCACAGGTAGAGCTGCCAAAACAGGTGAACATTATATAGCTTATGATATAGCCAACAGTCCAGATATGGCATTATGGAAAGAAAGTGCATTGCAAAATGGATATTTTACTTCAGCTGCTTTTCCTATTAAGATATTTAATAAAGTTATAGGAGCATTTACGCTTTATGCTGATGCATCTTATTCTTTTAATGCAGAAGAAATTAATTTACTTGATTTATTAGCAAAAGATATTTCGAATGGTATTGAATTTTATGAAGTAGATACTTTAAGACAGGAAACATTGGAGGCACTTAAAGAAAGCGAAGAAATACAGTCATTATATATGAAACACTCGCCAATATATACATACATAAAAGAGGTAACTTCAAAAGGAAGTAGGGTGTTAAAGGCAAGTGATAATTTTATAGAGATGATAGGTGTTTCAAGTACTGATATGATAGGTAAGACAATGGAAGAATTATATCCTGCTGAATTTGCTGAAAAGATATCACAAGACGACAGGGATGTTGTTGCATCGGGAAAGATGCTGGAACAGGAAGAAGAGTTAAACGGAAGAGTATATATTACTTTAAAATACCCCATAATAGAGAGAGGGAAAAGACTATTAGCAGGATATACAATAGATATAACAAATCGTAAGAAAGCAGAAGAAGAATTAAAAGAAAGCATGAACAATTTGCAACGCTTTCATAAGTTAACTGTAGGAAGAGAACTTACGATGATAGAGCTTAAAAAGGAGGTAAATGCATTGCTTAAAAAGACCGGACAAGATGAGAAATATAAAATAGTAGAATGAAAATAGAAATAGGTATACAAAAAGCTGTAAACATCATAAATGGTTCCAATGGTTTTGATGTTTCAAAATATGATGAAACTTTTATCTTTAAGATAATAGAGAAAAGAGTTCAGGAAACTAGTTGTGGTAATAGTAAGGATTATTGTAAGCTATTAGAGGAAGATACCGAAGAAGCAATAAAGTTTTTAGATTCTTTATCTATATGTTATACCGAGTTCTTTAGATATTCACTTACTTTTTCGGTGCTCGAATACATAATATTGCCTTCACTTATTCTTAAAAAGAAGAATGAAGGTAAAAATAAAGAAATACGAATATGGTCCGCGGCTTGTGCCAAAGGACAAGAAGCATATAGTTTGGCTATGTTATTAGAAGAATATAATAATAATAAAGAAGAACCGGTTAATTACAGGATCTTTTCTACAGATCAAAACCAACAACAGATAAAACAAGCAAGTAAAGGGCAATATGATGAATTAGAACTGAATTCTATAAGTTTAAAAAGGTTTAAACAATGGTTTACCAAACGTAACGATAGCTACTATGTAAAACCTTTACTGAGAAATCATATTGATTTCTCAGTATTTGATCTCTTTGATAAAAGTTTAAGTTGCCCACAGTCTAGTATCTTTGGTGATTTTGATATAGTGTTTTGTGCTAATTTATTATTTTATTATAAGAAGGAATACCAGGAAGCAATATTAAATAAATTAGAGGGATGTTTGAGCGAAGGTGGCTATATAATAACAGGTGATACAGAGAGAGGAATATTATTGAATAGAGGATTTAAAGAAGTATATCCATATTCGGCAATATTTAGTGTGTAAATAATACTCAGTGAACTTCGTGTTGAAGAATAAAACCACTAAGGCACGAAGAACACGAAGTACACAAAGAAACACTAAGGAAAAAATATTGAAAACATAAGATGTTTTAATAAATACAAACAAAATGAAATTAAGAAATTTAAAGATTAGTACACTGCTAGTAATTGGTTTTACTATTATGTTGGCATTAGTTATTTTAACAGGAGTGCTATCGACTATACAAAATAATGAATTGGTACAACAAACAGAGAGCATGTATAACCATCCTTTAAAGGTTCGACGTGCAATTAGTTTTTTTAAAGCAGATGTGCTTATTATGCATCAGTCGATAAAAGATATGTTGCTAGCTACTACTAAAAATGAAATTACTGAATATGAAAATAATATCAAATTATCAGAAGTAAATGCTTATGAGCAGATAGAAGTCTTTAATAATGATTACCTCGGTCCTCGTGAACATATTAAAGATTTAAAAGATGCATTCGTTAAATGGAATGTATTACTTGATGAGACAACAAGAGTAATAAGAAAAGATGATAAAACAGAAGCCTTTAATCAAATTAAGAAGAATGGTGAAGAAAAGAAGCAACAAGAATTAGTTCTTGCTGAACTAGCAAAGATAGATGCATTTGCTTTAAAAAAAGCTGAGGATATTTATAATACATCTAGAACGAGAAGAGAGGTAATGAATATGCAAAACTATTATATTTCTGCTTTTGGATTTATTATTACTCTTATTGTTTGTTTACTATTATTAATTAATATTCGCAAACCAATAGCTGAGCTTACTAATGTAGCCAAACGTTTTCATGATGGAGATATGGATGCAAGAAGTGGTTATATTTCTAAAAATGAATATGGACTTTTATCTGAATCCTTCAATAATCTTGCTAAGAATATTCAAGCTTCTATTGAATTAAGTAATAAAACATCTCTCATCTCTGATATAATGTTAAAGGAAGTTGATCCCAAGAATTTCTTTCAGGCAACTTTAACAACTTTACTAGAAAATACTGATTCATCTATTGCAGCAGTTTATTTTTTAGATGAAGAGAAAAAATCTTTTGATCATTATTTTTCAATAGGGCTTGATGACAATGCAAAGATGTCTTTCTCAGCTCAAAACATGGAAGGTGAATTTGGTGCCGTGCTTTCTTCAGGTAAGGTTCAACAACTAAAGATTATTCAAAAGGATACTAATTTTGTGTTTTACACTGTTAGTGGAAAGTTTATACCACGAGAAATTATTACTATTCCAATTTTATCAGGCAAGGAAGTAATTGCAGTTATATCACTTGCAAATTTAAATGAATATAATGATCAATCTGTAAAATTAATTAATAATGTACTCGATACCATGAGTGCAAGAATTAGTGGTGTATTAGTATATCAAAAGAATAAAGAAATATCTGAAAGGATTGCTCAAGCAAATCTTGAATTACAGTCACAGAAGACTGAACTCATTTCACAAGCATCGGAGCTGATGGAACAGAATACTGAACTCGAGATGCAGAAGAAACAATTGAACGAAGCGAGTAAGTTAAAAACAAACTTTTTGTCAAACATGAGCCATGAGCTTCGCACTCCTCTTAACTCTGTCATTGCACTTTCAGGAGTATTAAACCGACGATTAGCCAATCAGATACCCGCAGAAGAATATAGTTATTTAGAAGTAATAGAACGTAATGGGAAACATTTGCTAACTTTAATAAATGATATTCTTGATATTTCAAGAATAGAGTCGGGTAGAGAAGAGATGGAAATTACTAATTTTAATGCAAATGATTTAATAGCTGAGGTAGTAAGTATGATAGAACCACAGTCAAAGCAAAGGAGTATTGAGTTGATACAAATAGATAAAGATGAGGAGTGCTTTGTTACAACTGATGCAAATAAATGCAAACATATTCTGCAAAACTTAATAAGTAACGCAGTTAAATTTACAATTAAAGGGCAAGTTGCAGTAAAAGCAAAACTTGAAAATGAAATGTTATTAATTAGTGTTACTGATTCGGGTATTGGTATTGCAGAAGAACATATCTCCCATATTTTTGATGAGTTTCGACAAGCAGATGGAAGTACCTCCAGAAGATTTGGTGGTACAGGTTTAGGACTTGCAATAGCAAAGAAATATACTAATCTGCTTGGCGGTAATGTTACTGTTAAAAGTGAAATAGGAAAAGGATCGGAGTTTACAATTAGTTTGCCGATCAATTATTCAGCAGATAAAAGAGTGCATTCCGAAGAAAAGTCAAATGATTTTAAATATGAAGTAAATAAGTTCTCAAAGAGAATCGGTCAGGGTAAAGCTTCTTCAAAATGCATATTACTTGTTGAAGATAGTGAACCTGCAATAATCCAAATGCAAGATATTCTTGGAGAAGCAGGCTATAAAATATTGACTGCTAATAATGGGGGAGAAGCACTTGAGATTATATCTGATACAATACCAGATGCTATGATACTGGATTTAATGATGCCTGGGATTGATGGTTTTGAAGTATTAAGGAGTTTACGTGAATCAGAACTTACAGCACATATTCCTGTACTAATACTTACTGCAAAACATATTACACAGGAGGATCTAAAAACTTTAAAACGAAACAACGTACACCAACTTATTCAAAAAGGTGATGTTAACCGTAAAGAACTAATGAATGCAGTTTCAAAAATGTTATTTCCTACTTCAATTGAAGTAGAAAAACCAAAACAATACTATAATCCTATAAAAGGAAAACCGGTTGTGCTGGTAGTAGAAGATAATAAAGATAACATGACTACAGTAAGGGCATTATTAGCTGATAATTATATAATGATTGAAGCTTATGATGGTAAAGAAGGGATAGAAAAAGCAAAAGAACATTCACCTGATCTTATTTTAATGGATATTGCATTACCAGGTATTGATGGTATTGAAGCATTTAAAGCTATTCGAAAACATCCAACTTTACAGCATGTTCCAGTTATTGCATTAACTGCAAGTGCAATGGTTAATGATAGGGAAGCTATTTTATCACACGGTTTCGATGTTTATATCCCTAAACCAATTGATGAGAAAGTATTTTATAAATCAATAAACGAAGTGCTTTATGGAAAATAGAAGGATAAAGATACTAGCAATAGATGACAATAATGACAATCTTATTAGTCTAAAAGCATTAATAAGAGAAGCTTTTCCTGAGGTTGTTACTTTTACAGCTCTTGATGGAAAAAAAGGAATAGAACTTGCAATAAAAGAAAATCCTGATGTGATTTTGCTTGATATAATTATGCCAGATATGGATGGTTATGAAGTATGCAAAGTATTAAAGGAGGATGAGAATCTATTCGATATTCCGGTTATATTCATTACAGCACTAAAAGGGGATAGCGAAAGTAGAGTAAAAGCATTGGAATCGGGGGGAGATGCTTTTTTAGCCAAACCTATTGATCAAAGTGAACTTACTGCTCAAATTAGAGCAATGATAAAAATCAAGAATGCTAACTTTGACAAACGTTTCGAAAAAGAAAAGCTTATTGAATTAGTAGAAGAGCAGACACTTGAACTAAAAGCAATCCATATTGCTACTTTAAATCTGATGGAAGATTTAAAAAAGGAAGTTGAGATAAGAAAGGAAAATGAAGCTTTCTTAAAAGAAACTCAACAAATAGCTAAACTTGGCACTTATTCTTTAGATGTTGTAAGTGGTAAATGGAAAAGTTCAGAAATTCTTGATACTATATTTGGGATTGATTCTGATTATGATAAAACTGTAGAAGGATGGGTCACAATTACACATCCTGATTGGCAAACTATAATGAACGATTACTTTATAAATGAAGTATTAGGTAAAAAGAATACTTTTAATAAAGAATATAAAATTGTTAATCAAAAGAACAAAACCGAACATTGGGTTCATGGGATAGGAAATCTTAAATTAGATGTTGAAGGAAATCCAATCACAATGATTGGTACAATTAAAGATATAACTGAGCAAAAGCAAGAGGAAATATATAGGGAATTAAGCAGAGAAATCCTTCAGATACTTAACAAATCAGATGATATTAGGTATTCAACTATGCGTATTCTAAGTACTATTAAAACATTTACAGGTTTTGATGCCGTAGGGATAAGAATGCAGGCTGATGAAGATTTTCCCTATTTTATCGAAAAAGGATTTTCGGATAGTTTTATTTTAAAAGAAAATTCATTAATCGAACGTGATGCTAATGGTGGAATATGCAGGAATAATGATGGGGAAGCATGCCTTGAATGTATTTGTGGATTAGTTTTATCAGATAAAACAGAACCTACAAATCCACTTTTTACTAAAGGTGGTAGTTGTTATTTAAATAATTCTACTTCACTTCTTGAAATTCCAAAATGTGACAATCCTTTCACTAATCCTCGCAATAGATGTTTACATGAAGGGTATTTATCAATTGCTTTAATTCCGATTAAAGCTAAAAAGAAGATAATAGGTTTAATTCAGCTGAATGATAAAAAAGAAAACCAATTTACATCAACTATTATTGATATATTAGAAGGAATAGCGTCAAATATTGGAGAATCATTACTGAGAAAACAAGCTGAAGAATCAATGCATAATAGTGAGAAAAAATATAGAAATATCTTTGAGAATGCAAGAGAAGGGATTTTTCAAACAAATACTAATGGTACTTATATTTCTGTTAATCCTGCTTTAGCCGAAATGTATGGTTATTCATCCCCTGAAGATTTGATAAATAGCAGAACTAATATTTCGAAAGAAGCATACTTTAATCCGGAAGAAAGAGCTAATTTTTTAAAAATAATAGAAGAAAAAGGATATATAAAAGGTTATGAATATGAGGTTGTACGAAAAGATGGCGGTAAAATTTGGTTTTACGAAGATGCGCATGCTATAAAGGATGATAGTGGAAATACAAAGTATTATGAAGGGTTTGTTATTGACATTACAGAACGTAAAAAATCTGTTGAGGATTTAATAAAAGCAAAAGACAAAGCTGAAGAAAGTGATAGACTTAAATCTGCATTTCTTGCTAATATGAGTCATGAGATACGTACTCCTATGAATGGAATTCTTGGTTTTGCTGATCTTTTAAAGGAACCTCATTTGTCAGATGAAAAGCAACAGTATTACATAAGTATTATTGAAAAGAGTGGTATTCGTATGCTAAATATTATAAATAACATTATTAGCATTTCTAAAATAGAATCTGGTACGATGGAAGTTTATATTTCAGAAACTAATATTAATGAACAGTTAGATTATATCTATACCTTTTTTAAACCTGAAGTTGAGCAGAAAAGCTTAAATCTAAGTTATAAAAATACTTTGCACGATAATCATGCATATATTAGTTCAGATAAAGAAAAACTATATGGTATTCTTACTAATCTTGTTAAAAATGCTATTAAATTTACTGATAGAGGAAGCATTGAATTTGGGTATAACTTAAAAGATAATTATCTTATTTTTTATGTTAAAGATACTGGAATAGGAGTTCCAACTAAAAGACAAGAGGCTATCTTTGATAGATTTATTCAAGCAGATATTGAAGATAAGAGAGCTTTTCAGGGAGCAGGTCTTGGATTATCAATTTCTAAAGCTTATGTCGAGATGCTTGGAGGGAAAATGTGGTTAGAAAGCAAAGAAGGTAAAGGTTCGACATTTTACTTTACTATTCCATATAATAATACAAGAATATTAAAAGAGAATGCTATTACAGTTGATTCAAATATAACAACAAAAACTATGGACAATCGTAACTTAAAAGTTTTAGTTGTAGAAGATGACGAAGTGTCGGATTTTTATATTACTACTAAACTTAAGTCGTTTTGTAGAGAAATATTACACGCTGATAATGGAATGAAAGCTATAGAAATTTGTCAAAATAACCTAGATCTTGATTTATTGTTAATGGATATAAATATGCCCGAAATGAATGGTCTTGAAGCTACAAAACAAATCAGAAAATTCAATAAAGATGTTGTTATTATTGCTCAAACTGCTTATGCATTAAAAGGGGATAGAGAAAAAGCTATAGAAGCAGGGTGTAATAGTTATATAACAAAACCAATTGAAAGCAGTGTGTTGCTGGAGCTAATTAAAAAGTATTTTGGTGATTCGTAGGTATTATCTTTAAGATATATTTCTAAGTTAATCCTCTAATTAATTTCTCGCTATATGTTATTAATTGAGGGAAGAACTCCATAAATTCTTCTTCATATGATAAATAATCTTTCTTAAGAGCATCTACTGCTGTCTCCATACCCGAATTAAACTTAGTTCTTCGGGACATCCCATGAAAAACTCGTTTTAAAAAATCTAAATCAGCATAGTTTACAAGCCAATTATGGTTTACCATATAGGGCAAAATTCTTTTTGAAGTAGGAGGGAGGATGTTATAATTGCGGATTAAAATCTGATAAGCATTATGCGCAATAGTGTTTAAGTGTATCTTTGAGTATTTATTAAAGTTTAATGAAAGAAAATGATCATAATAGATATCAACAATAATACCTGCAAACTTCTTATAATCTTCCTCTAAACGTTTCTTGCTTTGCCTTACTATTGCATGATCATCAGTAAACTTATCTATCTGGCGATGCATAATTATTCCATTCTTTACATTAAGATCATAGTTTTCGAACTGTTTTCCTTTAACTGCATCAGCAATTAAATTGCCAAGTATAAGTTGCTCATCAACACCTGATAAAAAGACATGTGCAAGAAAATTCATTTATTATAAATTATTAGTAAGAAAAAAGCATTTATTATTAAAATTTTACCTAGTTTTGCAACATCAAAAAAGTTTCGTAAAATTAAGTTAAATAATCATACAAAATTAATATAATGATGCAAAAGTTATTGTTATTAGGAGACGAAGCATTAGCACAAGGAGCGATTGATGCGGGGATGTCGGGAATATATGCTTATCCCGGGACCCCATCAACTGAAATAACCGAATATGTTCAGCACTCAAAAGACGCTAAAGCTAAAGGAATTAAATGTAGCTGGTCGGTAAACGAAAAAACAGCTATGGAGTGTGCTTTAGGTATGTCGTATGCAGGAAAAAGGACTATGGTTTGTATGAAACATGTTGGGTTAAATGTAGCTGCCGATCCTTTCATCAACTCTTCTATAACAGGAGCTAATGGTGGAATTATTGTTGTAGCTGCTGATGATCCATCAATGCATTCATCACAAAATGAACAGGATTCCAGATTCTTTGGAAAGTTTGCAATGATACCTATTTTAGAACCTACCAATCAGCAGGAATGTTATGACATGGTTCATTATGGTTTCGAGTTATCCGAAAAATACAGAATACCTGTATTATTAAGATTAACAACCAGATTAGCTCATTCAAGAGCTGGTGTTGCCAGAAATGCCACTCAAATCGAACAAAACAAAGTTGAACTCCCTAAGAATTTAAAACAATTCGTTTTGCTACCTGCTATCGCCCGTAAGCAATACAAAGTATTATTAGGCAATCAAACTTTATTTAATAAAGAAGCTGAAGAATCTCCATTTAATAAATATTTTGAAGGCTCAGACAAGAAATTAGGCATCATCACAACAGGTATTGCCAACAATTATTTAATGGAAAATTATCCTGATAGAATTGTACCTTATCCTGTTTTAAAGATAGGTCATTACCCACTTCCATATAGTTTAGTTGAGAAAATTTGCAACGAATGCGAAGAGATTCTTGTATTGGAAGAAGGCTATCCTATTGTTGAAGAAATGATAAAAGGCTTCCTACATAGAGGTATTAAAGTTAAAGGAAGATTAGATGGCACCGTTCCACGCGATGGCGAATTAAATCCAAATATTGTTGCTGCTGCTTTGGGTATGCCTGTAACTGTTGGTGCTGATGTGCCTTGCGTAGTTGTAAATCGTCCGCCGGTGTTGTGTGCAGGTTGTCCTCATACTGATTCTTATCTGGCGCTTAACGAAGCTTTGTCTAGCCTTGTTCCCGGCAGGGTTTTTGCTGATATTGGTTGCTATACTTTGGCTGCTTTAAAGCCTTTGGAAGCTATCAATTCATGTGTGGATATGGGTGCTTCCATCACAATGGCTAAGGGTGCTGCCGATGCAGGCATGGTTCCTTCTGTGGCTGTGATTGGTGATGGCACTTTTGCTCATTCCGGCATGACAGGTTTATTGGAAGCCGTTATTGATAAATCGCCTATAACTGTTTTAATATTAGATAATGATACTACAGGTATGACAGGCGGTCAATCTTCTGCTGCTAATGGTAGGATCGAAAATATTTGTATCGGTCTTGGTGTTGAAGAAGATCATATCCGTGTTTTAAGGCCTTTGCGTAAATTCCACGACGAAAACGTAGCTATACTTAAGGAAGAGCTTGCTTACAATGGTGTTTCGGTTATTATTCCTCGTCGCGAATGTATTGTTGCTATCGATAAAAGAATGAGAGAAAAAGCTAAGGAAAAATCAATTGCTGAAAAAGCTTAATTTATTAATATTAAAATTGTAATTACAATGAAAAAAGATATAATTCTTGCAGGTGTCGGCGGACAGGGTATCCTTTCCATGGCAGCTATTATAGGTACTGCAGCTCTTGATATGGGTCTTTATTTAAAGCAATCCGAAGTTCATGGCATGTCGCAGCGTGGTGGCGATGTTTCTTCGCATCTACGTATTTCTTCTGTTGATATCGCTTCTGATCTTATCCCTGGTGGTAAGGCTGATATGGTTATTTCTATCGAGCCTATGGAAGGTTTGCGTTATCTTCCGATGCTTTCGAACGAAGGTTGGTTGATTACTAATGATAAACCTTTTAACAATATTGCTACTTATCCTGAGATTGAAGATATATATGCTGAGATTGCTAAAACTCCGCGTCATATTATGCTTAATGCAGAGCTTATTGCCAAAGAAGCAGGTACTACCCGTGCAGCTAATGTGGTTATATTAGGTGCTGCTTCTTTTCATTTAGGTATTGAATATGTGAAGTTCGAAGATGCTATACGCAAGATATTTGGTCGCAAAGGCGATGCTATAGTTGATTTTAACTTAAAAGCACTTAGAGCCGGCAGAGATTATGCCGAAAACTATAAGAATAACTAATACTATTCTTCTTTAAAACAAGAAAGCCCGTTCATTGAGCGGGCTTTCTTGTTTTATATCAATACCAAAGCTTATTTCATTGCTTTCAGATTCATTGCATAAAATGCAACATACATTCCAGAGAATAAAATAGCTTCAAAAGGAATACCTAATTCTTTGAAATAATATATTGTTATTAATATAATTATTATTTGTGAGATCGTATATATATGAAATCCTTTCTTAAATAGCTTCCACATATAATAAGCACCTATTACCGAAGCTGTGTATAGTATAAAATTTATTGCAAAAAAGTTTCTTCCCGCTGATAATAAATGAAGAATTTCTGGTTTTAATGGCAATAGAAAAGCAGGTAATTTATTATCTTTTACTCCTTGTACTGTTTCTTCGTAAAATAATGCACAATTAAGATTTGAAACTAATTGTAAGCCACTCCCTATAAAAGTAAGAATACATAATAATTTTAAAAGTGGAGGTCTTACAACAGGTTTAGGTTCTATAGGTAGTTGTTCGTTATTTGTATTTAGTTCTTCCATGTTTTAGTATGCTTATTTTAGTTTGCAAAATTAAGCATTATATCAATCGTATCAAACATATTTATTATATTAATAATAAAGTCTTTTCTAATATACCATTTTTGTATGAATATATCGTCATTGCGAGCCCCAAGACTTACAGCCCACCAAGTAGTATGACAGAATATAACCACTAAGCGGTTTAGAACCGCTAAGTGGTAGCTATCCCGCTTAGCGGTTCCAAACCGCTTAGCGGATATATTAGAAAACGCAAATAGCACATTATATATACTTTGCGATATTCTGTCATTAGTAGGAGGTACGACGAAGCAATCTATTGTATATTTGTATATTGCGATTGCTTCACTTCGTTCGCAATGACAATATTGTTTAAGTATATTGATTCTTATCCTCCTGACAGGTTTTTCATCCTGTCTGGTATAAATCAAGAAAAGCAAATATACCTGACAGGATGAAAAACCTGACAGGAGTTTTAAGTACTGCTGATATTTATATTAATAGCTCTAAAAAGAATTATTATCTTAATAAATTAACATTTTTTAATAAATAAATAGATTTTGAATCATATTTATGTTAACTTTGCAGCTCGGTAAGAGATTTAAAAAATTTATCATATAATTATTAAATATTTCTCATAGAATAAGGGATTTGGGGGGTATTATGGGAGAGGGGAACGAAGCATTGACAAGTCTATGCTGTGACTGCACCAGCAAAATCAGTTATCCGACAACTAACTTCAAAAAGTTGTACTTTTTATATAGCGTATTGCTATGTTCAATCAGCAAGTTGTGTTATATCGTCAATATATTTAGCATTCACTACAGTTGGCTGTGTAGTTCACACAGGAGGCTGTGCAGTTCGCACAGGAGGCTGTGCAGTTCACACAGGAGGCTGAGCAGTTCGCACAGGCGGCTGTGCAGTTCACTCAGGCGGCTGTGCAGTTCACTCAGGCGGCTGTGCAGTTCACTCAGGCGGCTGAGCAGTTCACTCAAGAAGCTGAGTGGAATGCTCAAGAAGCTGAGTGGAATGCTCAAGAAGTTGAGCTATTCGCCCAAGAAGCTGAGTGGAGTGCTCAAGAAGTT
>JBAXLO010000109.1:0-15129 GCA_037134755.1 Bacteroidota bacterium
TACCCTATTCGTTTTATGTTTTATGGATTCGTTAGTATGTTTTATGGATACGGAAAGTCATAAAACCCTTTCGGAAAGTTCTGACAGGTATCCGCAACCTTATACAACCCATCCGCAACAAAATATAATACTGACTAATGTGTATTATTTCAAGCAGATAAAAGGGGATTGGGATATTAAAAATAAAAAGAAACGTTATCATTTTTTGATAATATCTTTTTTAATTAAGCACTTTGTGAAATCCTTCAGTGATTTGATAAAGTGTCAGCATGAGTACTCTTTATTATCGCTATTTTAATATAAATAAGTTTTTTTTAATTTAATCAAAGCAATCAATTTTATTTTAATTAATACATTTATTATTTTTGAATTCAATGGTGAACATCCTATAAATTATCTAAGTTTATGGCAACATTCACCATTTATTTATAATCCTTAAACTATCAATAATTTCAATGCTTTCTGAAAGATTATATCTGGAAACTGTTGATAAATGTACCTTTCTAGAATTTCAAAAACAAATAATACCTATTTATTAGTATCATCAGCTATGTTTTGCAGTTCACAAACGTTAAGAATATGTTAATATTATGTAAATATATATAGAAACATTTGGAAATTACCATAAAATGTAGTATTATTGTAATCTGAAATAGTGTGCAAAACAGTTAATAATAAAACAATTTAAATTAAATAATAACAATTAAATAAAGTAGCAATGAAAAACACATTTTACATTTTAGTATTAATAAGCTTTATAGGAATTAACAACCTTAAAGCACAGGCAACCGGTTACCCTATTGCCACATTAGAACACAATGGAACTACAACCGTATATTACGGAGGTGAAGCATTTCATAATGCATACGATAACGCTAATAGTGGTGACACAATTTATCTTTCGGCTGATAATTTTAGATCGTATTGGGGATTTTACAAAAATATACACGTATATGGTGCCGGAAGTTCTGATCCTGCAACTCCTGTTACTAATCTTACTGATTGGTGTTATTTTTATAATGGCTCTGACTCATTATCATTAGAAGGAGTATATACTAATATTCAAATAAATGGATCTATGCAAAACATTCAAATGAGGAGATGTAGATTTGATAATGTACAAATGTATGGAGCACCTGTTAATACTCTATTTGAGAATAATATAATTATATATATGAATTTAAATTGGGTTAATGGTAATACCTTAACATTTAGAAATAACTTATTTTTAAATCAGAATTGGTGGAGTGCTATTTTTGACAATGCTTCTAACGTGCTTTTTGAACATAACACATTTTATTGCGGATACCCGTTTACAAGCTCATTAAGTAATTGTTATTTTAGAAATAACATCATATATATGTATTATAATTTCTCAGCGTATGTTAGCGGTATGACAACCTGTGTATTTGAGAAAAATTTAATAAATGAATATACTAGTTCCGGATTAAATTTCGGTGACACTGCAACGTTTTACACGAGTGTTTTCTTAAGCAATTATTATTTTGTAAATGCAAATTTATTAAACACTCCATTGCCTTCATGGGGAGGTGCGGCCAGTATTTATGGTGATTTCCATTTAATAAGTCCTCAAACTTATCCCGGAAATGATTCAACACAAGTAGGAATGTATGGCGGTGTAAATCCATTTAAAGAACATGCCACACCATCAAATCCACATATAATTAGTAAAACAATACCTTTTGTTACCAATTCAGATGGCACTTTACCTGTAACTATTAAAGTAAAAGCACAGAACTACTAATAAAAATAATTTAGCTATGAAATGAGTAATGGTTTAATATTATTTCATTTAAATAATATTTTATCACTACGAATTCCATGTGTTTTAATATATAAATTAAAAATTATCACATGAAAAAAATAATATTATTCATTGCTATTTTGTGTTTAGGTATCAGTTCGGTGTTCTCACAAAAACAACTTAGAGAATACCAATATTGGTTTGATAATGATTTTGCAAATGTTGTAACTCATCCTACAGCATTTATGGATACTGTACAGATAATCGAGAATATACATGCAGGAGCATTATTATATGGTATGCATGTTTATCATTTTCGCTGTAAAGATAATGCAGGGTTATGGAGTCAGGTTTACAGTCAATTTTTTCTGTTAAATATACCTGTTCCTCTTGCAGCTACCTATCAAAAACACATTGTTGTAAATCAATATTGGTTTGATGATGATTTCAATCATCGAATAACACAAAATATAACAGGTCAAGACAGTATTTTATTTATTAATTCATTTAATACTGATTCGTTATCTCGGGGAATACACTTTATCCATTATCGCTGTCAGGATAATGCAGGTTTATGGAGCCCTGTTGCAAGTCAATTGTTCTTAAGACATTTAGATGCAACACACGTCCCATTTTATGTTACTAATCAAAAACAAATAGTAACTAATCAGTACTGGATAGATACGGATTTTGCACATAAAATCACTATAAATATAACAGGCCAGGACAGCATTACTTTTATAAATTCATTTAATACTGATTCATTAGTTTATGGAGTCCATGTATTCCATTATCGTTGTAAAGATAATTCAGGATTATGGAGTTCGGTAACAAGCCAATTGTTTCTTAAAAACATAGTTACTACTCCTTCTTCTTATTTTGTACCACATCAAAAACAGCTTGTAACTAATCAATACTGGTTTGATACTGATTTTGAACATAGTATCACAATAAATATTAGTGGACAGGATAGTTTACAGTTTATTACTTTGTTAAATCCTGATTCTTTGATAACAGGAATGCATGTTTTCCATTATCGTTGCAAAGATGATGCAGGGCTATGGAGTCCTGTATGTAGTCAGGAGTTTCTTAAGAATCCACCATATGTTTCAATACCTACTTTATTAAATAATAAGATTATTAAATACAGATATTGGTTTGATCAGGAGGTAACATTTACTTACAAAAATGTACCGCAAGCTGATTCAATTGTTGTATCTCAACTTGATTTAAGTAATGTATTGAATGGATTACATATACTTCATACACAATTTAAAGATAAAAGAGGATTGTGGAATAATCCAACTTCAGATAGTGTAAATGTACAACAAATACCGGGTCCGGCAGGTCCTATTTCCGGTCCTATCGAAGTAAATGAATATACTGATAGTGTACTTTATACAGTACAACCAATATTTAATGCAACTTCATATATATGGTCATTTCCTAATGGAGTAGTTGGCACAAGTGATTCAAATTATATCTATCTTGATTACCCTTTACATGCTAACTCAGGTTTGGTAAAAGTAAAAGGACATAATGATTATGGAAATGGTGCAGAATCTACATTAGGAGTTACTGTTAAATCATTAATAGTATCACCTATTACAATATCTTGCTCATCATATAGTATATGTCAGGATAGTGCTTTAACTTTTACAGCAACATTAATTGATGGAGTTACTAATCCAACTTATCAATGGGTTGTTAATGGGGTTAATGAAGGCACTAATAGTAACACATTTACTTACATCCCTACAAATGCTGATAATATAATGTGTATCCTTACATCACCTGATCTTGCGGGTGCTGATACTAGTAATTATATATCTATCTCAGTGTTTCCAAAACCAGGACCTATAGGTGGAGTTGCAGGTATTACCGGATTGTCAAATGTATGTCAAGGTCAAAATTTTGTTACTTATACAATTCCATTAGTCCTAAATGCTAATTCCTATTTATGGACATTACCGGTTGGTGCAAGTGGAGTAAGTACAACAAATATTATTACAGTTAATTATAGTAATACTGCCTTATCGGGAAATATTACTGTAAAAGGAATTAATAATTGTGGTGAAAGTGATGAATTAACTTTAGCGGTAACAGTTAATCCTTTACCCGCTGATGCAGGTGCAATAACAGGATTGACAAATGTTTGCCAAGGACTAAATGCAATAACATACACAGTTGATTCTATTAGGAATGCTACTTCTTATATTTGGACTTTGCCTGTTGGGGCAAGTGGAGTAAGTACTACTAATTCAATTACTGTAACCTATAGTAATACTGCTTTATCAGGAAATATTACTGTAAAAGGTGAAAACGATTGTGGCGAAGGAGCTGAATCAATTTTGTCAATTACAGTTAACCCATTACCTGTTGCAGCAGGAGTTATCTCTGGACCTACAACTGTTTGTCAAAGTCAGAATAGTGTAACTTATACGGTTCTACCAATAGCAAATGCCACCAATTACATCTGGACTTTGCCTGATGGGGCTACTGGATTAAGTTCTACAAACTCTATTACAGTTGATTTTACGCTTGCTGTTTCAGGTAATATTACTGTTACAGGTCAAAACAGTTGTGGTGTAGGTAGTAATGCTGTATTGCCAATCACTGTAAACCCAATGTTAACTGCATCAGTTAGTATTTCAAGTGTATCATCTACTATTTGCCAGGATAGTGCAGTTACATTTACAGCAACTCCTGTAAATGGTGGTGATTATCCTATCTTCAGATGGTATGTAAATAATGTATTAGTGTCGCAAGATTCAAGTCTTAATAATGGACTAGTAACTTATTATCCATTTAATGGCAATGCACATGATGAAGGATTAAACGGAAATAATGGTGCAATATATGGTGCTATTTTAACAACTGATAGATTTGGGAATCCTAATAGTGCCTATTCTTTTAATGGAATTGATAATTACATTAGAGCAAGTTCTAATAATCTACCAACAGCTGATCGTACTGTTTCTTTATGGTTTAACACAAATCCTTTGCAAAGTTATCAGTTATCCGGGCCTATTGCTTACGGAGGCACATGGTGTGGATATACTTGGTTTGAAGGAATGAATGCTGGTACTATATTACAAGATGTACATTGTGGAGCAAATACTTTTTCTGTTCCTTATTCTATTTCATCCGGACAATGGTATAATTTTGTTATTACTAATGATATCTCAGGACGAAAAATGTTTCTAAATGGAACACTTATCGGAACAAATCCTAATTATATTAATAACACTTATACTCTTTATAAAGATTTATCGATAGGAGTTATTGTAAGTGGCAATGGTTATGCTCCATATACTGATGGTAATATTGGTTGGTTTAACGGTAAAATCGATGACATTCGTATTTACAACCGTTCACTATCAAGCACTGAAGTTTTAACACTTTATAATGGTTCTTCTTTTACATATATTCCCAGAAATGGTGATAATATTAAATGTATTATGACTTCAAGTGCATCATGTGTACTTAATAATAATGATACAAGTAACGTTATTACAATGACAGTACATCCAAAACCAGGTGCTGCAGGTGCTATTTCAGGATTAACAACAGCTTGCCAAGGTCAAAATGGAGTAACTTATACAGTTGATCCAATAGCAAATGCTACTTCTTATATCTGGACTTTACCTGATAGTGCATTTGGAATAAGTTCTACAAATTCAATCTCTGTTAATTATGGTAATTCTGCTTTGTCAGGAAATATTACTGTTAAAGGTCATAATTATTGTGGAGATGGAGCAGAAGCTACTCTTCCTATTACTATTAGTCCTTTACCTCAAAGTGCAGGAGTTATTACAGGAGTTTCATCAGTTTGCGCATACCAGAATAATGTAAGTTACTCAGTAGGCTCAATGACTAATGCAACATCTTATATTTGGAATCTTCCATGGGGAGCAAGTGGTGTTAGTTCTACTAATACTATTAATGTAAATTATACACTTCCCGGTTCAGGTAATATTACTGTTCAGGGTTCAAATGCATGTGGAGTTGGAGCTATTGCTTCTCTAGCAATACAAATAAATCCTGTCCTCACTGCTTCAGTAAGTATTACAAGTTCTGTTACCAGTATTTGTCAAGATAGCATCGTAACCTTTACAGCAAATCCTACAAATGGAGGAAGTAATCCAACATATCATTGGTATATTAATGGAGTTCTTGTTGATTCTTCTTCTGAAATTAATAATGGACTAATTGCTTCTTATCATTTTAATGGAAATGCCAATGATGCTAGTGGTAATAGTCATGATGGAACTATTTTTGGTTCACCAACTCTCACTACTGATAGATTTGGTAATCCTAATAGTGCTTATTATTTTAATGGCGCAGGTGATTATATTGATTTAGGTCCATGGTTTACTTATAATAAATTCTCTCTTTCATTTTGGGTAAATGAAGCAGGATTTACAGGTGATTATACTGATATTATTGATAATAATCACACAGGTTATCAGAATTGGGTAATACAAAGCACTCCAAATAATCTTGATTATGGATTTGGTATTGCTTATGTTGGGGGAACAGACTTTACGCTTACTTTTAATAATTGGCATCATGTAGTGTGTATTAAAGATTCCCTAAATATGATGACTTACATAGATGGAGCTTTGCTGAATTCAATACCATCCGGATATGCACCAAACTATAATAATCAACATCTTTACATAGCCAGATGGGGTGGTGGTGGAAGATTCTTCAACGGAAAGATAGATGATATTCAAATGTATAATAGGGCACTTTCCAGTTATGAAGTATCAAAACTTTACAATGGTTCTACTTTTAATTATTCTCCAAGGAATAATGATCAGGTACAATGTGTAATGACTTCAAATACTCCATGTGCTCTTAACAACCCTGCATCAAGTAATATTATCACAATGACAGTTCATCCAAAGCCAGATGCAGCAAGTGCTATTTCAGGATTAACTTTAGTTTGTCAAGGTCAGAATAATGTTACTTATACTGTTCCGGTTATAAATAATGCTTCCTCTTATATATGGACTTTACCTACTGGTGTAACAGGAATTAGCTCTACAAATTCTATTACAGTTAACTACGGTAATACTGCAATTTCAGGAAATATTACAGTAAAAGGACAAAATTCATGTGGAGTTGGAGATTCTTCAACTTTAGCAATTACAGTAAATCCATTACCAGATGCAGCAGGTGCAATTGATGGACTTTTAAATGTTTGTCACGGTGAGAAAACCGTTACTTATATAGTTGGTCCAATTTCAAATGCAACATCTTATGAATGGGCTAATACTACTGGTGCAATTGGTACTAGTACTACAAACACTATTACATTAGATTTTACCTCTGCTACATCAGGTTATATTTCAGTAAAAGGAATTAATGCTTGTGGTGTTGGGGATTCTTCTTTCTTAGATATTATTGTCAATTCTCCTTCAATTAATGCAACTGGTGTTGGTGGTTCTGGAGCTTCATCTAATATTTGTTATGGAAATTCAACTACACTTTCCGTACTTGGAGGAACTTTAGGTACAGGTGCTTCCTGGCATTGGTACACCGGCAGTTGTGGAGGAACTTTAATCAGTACTGATCCATCTGTTACAGTTAGTCCATTAGTAACTACTACTTATTATGTAAGAGCAGAAAATGCATGTAACAATACAAGTTGTTTAAGTTTTACAGTTCATGTAAACTCTTACTCCGATGCTCCTACAGGAGTAGCAGGAGTTTCAAATTATTGCTATGATCCTGATAACACTACTACACTTTCTGTAATAGGTGGAACTTTAGGAACAGGGGCAAACTGGAGATGGTATGAGAATAGTTGTAACGGAGCCATTGTTGCAAGTGGTCCTAGTATTACTATTAATCCAAGTTCAACAACAACCTATTTTGTTAATGCCGTTGGAGCTTGTAATACTACTTCTTGTGCTTCTCTAACTATTAATGTCAGTACACAATCAATTGCTCCTATTGCAATAACCGGAACTGTTTCTAATTGCTCAGGATCTAGTTCAACATTGTCTGTTTCAGGAGGGACTTTGGGACAAGGAGCAACATGGGCATGGTATGCTGATGTTTGTGGTGGCTCTCCTATTGGTCATGGGACAAGTATTGATATAGTTGTTCAACCTGGCAGAACATATTATGTCCGTGCCGAAGGTTATTGTGATACAACTTCATGTGCAAGCAGAACAATTACTGAACAAATTAATCCTCTTCCAACTTTATCATATACTAATAATACTGGTTTCGTTGGTCATCTTGTTAATCCTTATGATGGAATACCGACGAATACGTATCGGTTTGAAGTTCGCTATACAAATGCTGATGGAATCTTACCTGCAACTTTCAATCCAAGATTACAACTGGATTTCGAGGGGAATGGCATGTATACTAATCCAAATGACAGATTGTTTTATATGTTAGAAGTTGACCATAACGATTCTATTGTTACTGATGGGAAAGATTATTATTATGTAGTAAATTCTCTTCCTGAATCACAAAATTGGAATACACTTGTTACAGTTGTTGATAAAGTGGGTTGTTCTGCAACAATAGGTCCTGTAAATGAACCTAAAGTGTTAACTGCGGCAGATATTTCTATTTTTGCTAATGACATAACATTCTCTAATGCTCACCCTGATCCGGGAGATTTCATTACAGTATATGCTACAATACATAATTATTCGGGTCGTCCGGCTGACAATTTTGTTGTGCATCTGGTTAATCAATTTGATACTACTGCTGTATTTGGCGATATAACAGTTCCTCATTTAGGTGCTTATAGTTCTACTACTGTTTCTTGGAATATACAAACTCCAGCTGTTCCTGCTTGGTGTCCAATGCAGGTATTTATTGATTGGACAAATGTATTAATCGAACCAAATGAATTAGATAATCAAGCAATACGTCCATTTACTAACGGTAATTATGTGTTACCAGGTAAGATTGTTATTACTGCACATCCAAGCCCGGCTATTGCTCCTCAATATTCTACTATTGGTATATGTGGTAGTGCTTGGTACACCGGAACTGCAGTTCATCTTAATGATTCTTCTTGTGCAGGTGCAACTGTTACATTTACTGTTGTGGAAACAGGATATACAGGAAGTACGTATACTAATTCATTAGGCAATTATTGTGTTAGTATTTATGCTCCTTATCCTGCAGGTATATATCATGTTAATTTCCACATTACTGATTTTACTTTGAATGGTGATACAACAACTTCATTTGAAATCTATGCTCCACCACCGGTAAATATATATTGTGCTGATTTATCTGTTTCAATTAATTTAGGCTCTCAAACTGTTAATCCCGGCTCCTGTCATGGAAATAGTTGTATTAATATCTTACAAGGTGATCAATTAAGTGGTTCCATAACTGTGTATAATAGTGGTAATATTGCAAGTGGTCCTTCAACATTACATATTGATGCTCCTTATGGATCACCTGCTCCACCAAGTAATATAAGTATTCCGGGTATTAGTCCCGGGTCATCATATACAGTACCTATTTCAAATATAACATACAACACTATTGGAGGTACTTATTTCTCAGCAATTGCTGATTACAATAATAATGTTGCTGAATGTAATGAGCTTAATAATAGTAGTTCGGTTTGTATTATGGTTCATCAGGCATTACCTGATATTATTGCTTCGGGATATATGTATTCAACAAATAATGAGTGTCAGTTTAATAGTATCACTTTAAATTTGGATAATGCAGGAGGGGTTGCTACAGGAGCTTTCCATAATCGCTTGTATATTTATGAAGAAGGAGTTCTTTTAACTACTCTTTATAATTCTATTAGTAATATTCCGGCCTTAACCTGTATTAATGTTACTTTTGATTGGCCTTCTCCTCATGTACCGGGTAATTATACTTTTGTGTTTACTGCTGATTATCTAAATGAAGTAGTAGAAATTAGTAAAGCAAATAATAATGCAACATTAGCAACTACTCTTCTTCAATGTAAGGCTGATCTGTCTGTTTACAACTGTACTAATTTAAAGGTTAACCCTGCTGATCCTTCCTATCCGGGAAGTATTACTCTTTCAGCAATTATTGTTAACTATGGTTTAGTATCGGCTGGAGGATTTTATGTTAACTTTAATATTAACGGTACTAGTCATCTTTATTTCTTTGCGGGTTCTTTAGCACCTGGTCAGTCACAAACAATATATATGCCTGTTCCAACACCTGCTTTCGGTAATAATTTACTTACAGTTACTGTAGATCCAACTAATTTAATTGTTGAGTCAAATAAAACCAATAATGTAGCTACGGCAAGTTTATGTTGGGACTTTTACTTAAGTGATTTCTGTTGGGGAGGTGCCTTTTGGGATTACACTCAGATTAAAAACCAACCTGTAATATTAAATGTAGGTGTCAATAATTCCGGTCTATATCAAGCTTCAAACTTAAAGATTAATTTTCAAGTAAGTGGTCCGGGGCTTTCTGGATGGGTTAATTTAGGCGATGCTACAACTTTCTGTGGAAGTACTGCATGTTTGTGTCCATTCTCTGCTAATCTTCCTTCTCCTTTTGCATTTCCTATGGCAGGTGATTATAGTGTTAGAATGTATGCTGATCCTGATAATAATTACATTGAATGTGATGAAACTAATAATATGCTAACTGTTACTGTACACGTAACTGATTTGCCCGATTACAGAGTCTTATCGCAATACATTGCTCCATCTAAACTAAATCCCGAACTTAATGAACCTATAGCTATTGATGCCACTTATGAAAACATTGGCATGTCTGGCTCTGACTCTCTTAATCTTTATACTCAAGTTGATAATACTCCTTTAGATACTGTAAGAGTGCCGGGTTTATTAAGTGGTACTTTTAATACTGTACACATTAAGCATTCATGGTCATCAAATGTTCGTGGTATTCATATTATCAGAACATTTATTGATTATAACCACGAAATTGCCGAAACTAATGAGCTTAATAATGAAGCTACACGTGCAGTTATTGTTGGTAAAGCTCCTAACTTATTGTTTACTTACTTCGATGTTAATGATAGTACGCCTAACTCTGGCGACACTATTAAAATTTATGCTACTATTAAGAATGTTGGTTATGATAGTTGTAATGCTACTTATTCTCTTTATTATTTAGACATCGACAGTAATAAAATCTTTATCGGACAGCATTATATTTCATTAGATACTTCGCAGAGTGTTAGCATTATGATACCTTGGGTAGTTACTAACCCAAAGACTACGCTAATTGGTTTAATAACTAATGGAGTTCCTGCCGAATATGATCTTACCGATAACGAAGCCTCTAAGAAAATTGGAGGAAGTATTGGTTTATCTTTTGTCACAACGCCTGTTTCCTGTCATGGCTTAAGTGATGGTAAAGCTAAAGTAATTATTGGTGGGGGAGTAGAGCCTTATACAATATCTTGGAGCAATGGTCAGAATGTAGATTCAATCACTGCTCCTGCAGGTCTATACACAGTTACTGTTTCTGATCTTAATGGATTGCATGCATCTGGCTCTGTCACTATTACCCAGCCTCCTGAAGTGCATGTTAATTTTAACATATCGGCTTCAGCTAATCCTATTTGTCCTAATACTATGGTAACATTTACTGCAAATGTTGATAATGGCGGAACTCATCCTCATTATTATTGGTCATTGAACAATCAAAGTGTTGGTAGCGATAGTGTAAAATACACTTATATGCCTACTGATGGTGATTCAATCTTTTGTTTATTATATTATAATGTTGCATGTATCAACGATCATTATAGGAATAGCAATGTAATAGTTATGTCGGTAGTTAAAGTTCCGGGTACTGCCGGCGATCTATCGGGTCCGGCTGCTGTATGTCAGGGCGAAAACAATGTTATTTATCAAGTTACACCTATTGCTAATGCTAACATTTATCATTGGGAATTACTAAATGGAGCAGTTGCTACCTCATCTTCTAATTCTATCTATGTTAACATACCTATCAATGCCATTGCAGGTATTATCAGAGTAAGAGGCGAAAACTCTTGTGGTGTCGGCTCCTTTGCCCAGATGTCTGTAACTGTTAATAATCTACCTAATGCTTTGGGTGGCATATCAGGTTTGGCTTCAGTATGCCAAGGACAAGAAAATGTAACTTATACAGTGCCTCCTGTTGGCAATGCAACTTCTTACAACTGGTCGTTACCCGGCGGTGCAAGTGGCGTTAGTTCAATTAATAGCATTGATGTTACCTTTGCACCCGATGCATACTCTGGTAATATTATAGTAAGCGGTCACAATGCCTGTGGTAATGGTATTTCATCATCCTTCTTTGTAAATGTTAATCTCTTACCTTATTCCGCCGGAGCGATAGCTACTAATACAGCTATTGTGGGCAATCAAGTCATTATTACATATAGCGTAGCACCTATCAACAATGCTACTTCTTATATCTGGACAATGCCTAATGGATCAATAGGTGCTAGTACAACTAATAGCATTTCAATAACATTTGACGCAACTGCAACTTCGGGCTATCTATATGTTAGAGGTCATAACAATTGTGGCAATGGTCAATCTTCAATATTATACGTCAATTATAGTGCACCTAAATTATTAAAATTAACTGCTATGTTCCAAGAATATTATTCTCCTATAACAGGTTTAATGAGACCAACAAAGGAACTAAATTGGGATACCGGCGATCTCTTTAATAAATTTGGTGATACTATTGTTGATACTTTAAGAATCATAATCAGGAAGACAAATGCTAGCAGTTACAATAGTCCTTGTACTGTTGATACTACATTCTATGGCCTAAAAATAGATTTATCAGGTAATATAGCACCGGTACTAATTCCTGTAGATATGACAGGCTACCGTTACATTGTTATCAAACATCGAAATAGTATTGAAACATGGAGTGATTCAGTTAACTTCTCTACTGATACTATTAGATATGACTTTTATAATCATGTGTCACAATTTGCTTATGATGGAGGTATGTTTGTTGATTATGACCATGCTTTTATCTGGGGTGGTGATGTTAATCAAAATGGAAATCTAGAGACCGAAGATGGTACCCTTATTTATGTAGCTGCTAATTCAGAAGACCCAACAGTTAATAATGGTTATGTTATTTGCGATATAGATGGAAATGGGAATATTGATTCTCAAGACTATGGTTTACAATATAACAATGCAAATTTAGGGGCAAATATTATTAATCCTTTTTCTTATATTGATAAGAAGAAAAAGTAAGCATCATACATGCAAGTCTCTAAATAATATATTATTCCTTCTTCTCTTAAATGAGATTATCAAAAGAGCGGTTGTCATTGATCAGGCAGCCGCTCTTTTATTTTTAAACTTTAGGCACTCCAAACTTTAGGCATTTTAGGCATTCTCTTCTATTCTTTTACAAACTTCCTTACTACTGTTTCTTTATCTGAACTTAGTTTTATTTAAAAATTAAATCTAATCCCTAAATTAATACCAATACTACCAAAAGGCATATTAAACTTTGTGCTTTTAGTAGGTACATCAGTAGAGTTAGTAATGGAAGGATCATAATTATAAATATCTACATACTCAGTTTCTTTTGTATGAGTTGTTAAAGTTGATAAAATATCTTGTCCATTCTTAGTATATTTTACTATCTCTCCCTTTGTAGGTGCATAACATAAGTTTATCATATTAACTTCGCCAAACAACGATATTTTATCGTTTAGTTTATATATTACTCCTACAGAAGCATTAAAACCAAATGCTAGACCTCCATTCATTTTATTACTCACAAAAAAAATGGTGTCAGTTACAATATTATTATATGGTGGATTTGGATTTCCAGTAGTATATTTTTCCTTATCTTCATAATCTATGATTATAGAACCTGTGCCAATTATTAAACCTAATTTTGCATAAGGATTTAATTTATTAAAACCTGAAGTAATAATAATTGAAGGGTTAAATCTGAGCATATTAGAAGAATATGTTTTATTTAAATATGTACTTGTACCATCTAAATAATAATAATTTGATGTGAAAATAGTTGAAGCACCAAATAGATATGATATACCTAATTCAGTACCAATATTCTTATTAAACATATAACCAAAAGCACCGCATATATTAAAACCTTTTCCTAAGGAAAGGCCTTTTGATTCGTTAGTCGAAGTATAATTAGTATTACTTATTTGATAACTGACATAATTATTATATGTTATAGAGCCTAAATTTAACCCATAACCTGCATTAAAACTTAAATAAGCTTTTTGAGCTGAAAGATTACTTATAATCATTGTGATTACCAGTAAACATAAAGCAGTTTTTAAAAGTGATTTTTTCATATTAAATGATTTTAAACGTTAATTTTTTAAGGAGATTAAGTTGATTGTATTATAGATAACATAAAATAATTATTATTATTATCATAATTATGAAAATAATTAAATCTTTTTCATTATTTCTTTTGTATATCGGAAATAAACATTACTTTTGGGGTCTCTTATTTAGTTTGGCATTTTAGGGGCTTTCATAAAACTGCAACTAAGCTCGCAAATCCTAAACGAATCGGATTAAAAATTTTATCAATAATTGGAATTTATTCAAGCGACAGGATAATACCTCAGCTTTTTAAAAAAATTAAAATGGATACTTTTAATATCTATATTCGGTTTATATTGTATGATGGTCAAAAAAATGATCGGGATATTATTAAATCCAATACTCCGGATCTTATTAGTAAAATTATTTTTAAGAATAGAAATACAAAATCAAAAAATCAGCCACCCAAAACTAAAGTTTACCCATTTTTCTATAGATACCTTCGATTAACGACAACTAGCCATGTATCGATGATAGATGGTGTTGCATCGACGATACATGGTGATGCATCAGTGATACATGGCGTTGCATCGACGATAGATGGCTTTTCATCGATGATACATGGTCTTTCATCGACGATACATGGCGATGTATCGACGATAGATGGCGATGTATCGACGATAGATGGTCTTGCATCGACAATACATGGTCTTTCATCGACGACACATGGCGATGTATCGATGATAGATGGTGATGTTTCGACGATAGATCGTCATATATTAACTATAAGTAGCTTAGGACTAAAAACCGATCTTTTTCTATACATTATATTAAATTCATGTCATATTCAGATAGTTAAATTTATTGAGAAGAAGGGTAGCCTTTTTGGGCAAAGATTATTATTTTTAAATAAATCATATTAATTATAAAAATAAATTTCTTAAATAAATACCGTTAAAAAAATAATAATACAATGAAAAAATTCTATTACGTAAATAGGGGGATAATTGAAACCCGAAATGGAGACTTTTTAATGAGAATTCTTAGCATTATATATAAATTTAC
>JBAXLO010000110.1:0-15085 GCA_037134755.1 Bacteroidota bacterium
GGTGTTGAGAAGATGCCTTTTAAGAAGCTATTCAAACCTATAGAGAAGTATGCTATTAATTTGGGAGGCACTATTGGAAGCCTCGGTATTGATGCCGAAAGAAAAGCATTTCCAACTACAGTTAAAGATGTTAAGGTATCGCCTGTTATATGTTATGAATCTATTTACGGGGAGTTTGTAAGTCAATTTGTGCGCAATGGTGCTAATCTGCTCTTTATTATTACTAATGATGGATGGTGGGGAAACAGTCCCGGGCACAGGCAGCACTTTACTTTCGCCACTATGCGAGCCATTGAAACCCGTAGAGATATTGCACGCTCGGCTAATACAGGTATCTCAGGCTTTATAAATCAAAGAGGGGATGTGATTATGAGAACCAAGTACTGGGAACCTGATGTTATTCGTCATAAGATGAACGCTAACTCCGCTATGACTTTTTATGTTGAGTATGGTGATTATATAGGTAGGTTTTGCTATTATACCGGACTCTTGCTTTTACTTGCAAGCATCTTATATTCTATTACTAAGCTTAAGAAAAGACTTTCCTGATTAAAGTTATCTTATCTTTCTTTAAGATAAAGCTCACAAGTATCTTTAATAGTTTTATCGATAGGAGTAAAGGCAAAATCTAAAGCTTTTATAATCTTATCGGAAGAGTAATTGTATTTATTTCGGGATGTACGGGCAGTTTCTTTGGTAATCAAAGGACTTATCCCCGTAAGGAAACTCTTAAGCTTTTCAGCTCGCCAACCAAGCTCAAGCAAAGGACGAGTAGCATGTATCGAATGTGCTTTTTTACCGTACACAATAAGCATCTTACTGAAAAGATCATAATAACTGAGGTTTTCGGCAGATAAAACAAAGCGTTCGTTTACAATATCGCTATCCATTAAGGCAATCATTGCTTTGGCAACATCTTTAACATCAACATAACCATTAACTCCTTTGGTATAAAACATCGTTCCTTTGGCAAGTGTCGAAAATATCTGTGCACTACCTTTATCCCAGTCGCCGGGACCTAAGATAACCGAGGGATTTACAATCACAACATCAAGACCTTCCTGTATTCCACGCCACACTTCTCGCTCACCACCGTATTTACTTACTGCATAGTTGGAGTTTTGTTTTGATTGCTTCCAGTGTGTATCTTCGGTAACAAAAGATTCGGGTAATTCAGTTCGACCTAGAGCAGCAATTGAGCTTACGTGGCATAGTTTCTTAACATTATAAATAAGAGAAAGATTAACAATATTAGCAGTGCCGTTTATATTAACAGCCATCATTGTTTGCTTGTCCTTTGGGTTGAACGAAACAGTAGCAGCACAATGATATACTTCTGTAATACCTTCTTTAAAAACATCTTTAAGAGCATTAATATCCAGGATGTCGGCATTAACCCACTCTATTTTATTAATAGCATCCTCAACATCATCAAAATAATAAGAAAAAATCTTTCTGGTAAGCATAAGATCATCGCTACGCCTAATAGCCTTGATCGTTTTGCCTTTATTAAGAAGTTGAACCAATAAATGTGCTCCTACAAAGCCTGTTCCGCCAGTTACAAGAATCATTCTTTTGTTATTAATGTATTATATCTTACACTCTTTGTAAGTTTCAAGCTCAATTGCTTTAAGATCTTATTATTCGATGACAATCTTTTTAGTTGATGTTTCGTTATCAGCAACTACTTTTAAAAAGTAAATACCTTTAGCTAAAGTAGGAAGCTCAATAGTAACTGATCTTGATGAGTTAGTGTAGGTACGGTTGAACATCATACCACCTTTTGCATCCAGCACACTTACAGTATATAGCTTTACATCACGATGAAACTTCAATTGAACAAACTTGGTAGCAGGATTAGGGAATATATCTATTGTATTAGCATCTGCGGTAAGCTCCATACCGGTACTATAGTTTAAAGGAACCAATTGCACATCGTGCGTAACTGCACTGTGATTGATTACCGTTGCCGGAACGGTTTTGGAATAATAACCGGGCGAAGAATAGGTAAGACTGTATGAGCCTGCAATCAAATGCCTGTAGTAATTGCCTTGTGGAAGATGCGAATACACTTCGGAGCTGTCCTTATCGAATCCAGAGATATAAACCTTAGCTTTAAGAGGCTCACCTGTTATTGAATCAGTAACAATTCCTCGTACACCATACTGACTTTCTTCAATATAATTAAGCAGTGAACGATAATTCCAATTCCAATAGTTAGGTAAAGTGGAAGAAGCAGGAGTTTTATCAGTACTTATTTCACAAGTAAACTCACGACAATGATGCCAGTAGTTCATATAATCTTGTCGACCGCCGGTAACCTGATACCAGTCGTATCCATCTGTAACTCCATTCATAAGGTCGGTCATATAACCGGTTGTATTGTATAAATGCACAGTATCTACCCAATTATTGCATACATATTGCCACCAAGAGTCATCAGCAGAGCGGATTGTGGTACCATCCCAAGGGTAATTGCATACCTGACTACCCCCATGAAAGTTAGTACTCATTGTAAAGTTTACAGTATCTGCCAATCCCATAAAGGCTACCGTTTCTGGCTGCCAAGCATTGCCATCAGGGTGCTGACCTGCTAAGTAATCAGGGAAGTTACGATTAATATCAATAGTATTTGCATTTTCACGCTGCGCACCCATAACAGTTGAATTGCCACCATAAAAAGTACCATCAGGATTTGCCAGTGGATTTATCCAAATCTCGGTGCTATCTATCATACGGGTTATACGTGCATCAATACCATAATTAGAAAGCAGATAATTAATAAGATCAAGCATCAGTATATATCCTGTAAGCTCGTCACCATGCATTGAAGAGGTGTAAAGGAAAGTAGGTTCGTTTTCTTTTATGTTAGGATTCTTACTTATCTTGGCAAACAATAATTTACGACCACTAGCCAAGGTTTTAATATTGACTATACGGCAAATAGCAGGATAATTATTGCTAAAGGCAGTCATCATACTATCGTAAGCAGTGTAAGTTGGGTAATAATTCATTGGGGTGATGTTGAGAGCCTTAATCTGGTTAGACATTACAATATCGTCATGATTAAGTTTATCAATTATAATCTGATAATCGTAACCAAGTGCAAGAAACATAGCGAACTCTTTTTTATTTGCGTAAGCAAACACCTCATTGTCTTTAACATTATCAATAGAAATAATTCGAGTAAGGGTATTTATCTCTTGTCTTGAACTGATGTTGAATTTAAAATGAACTGAGGGTTTATCTTTAAAAAGAGTTGTAAGCTTGGTATTGTCAATATTATTTTGAGCAGAAATGCTTCCAGAAACAAGAAGAGTAATTGAAAGGATAATTGTAATTAATATGTTTTTCATTATAATCAGTATATTATGTTTTGTATAACTGTGATTTAAATTGCGTGTAAAAGTATTAAAAATTATGACAATCTAATTTATAATCTTTACATTATTTTATTAAATTATTGTTAAACCAATTAAAATAAAGAATGTTCACATAGAATTAAGGTTTTATGATGCATTAGGAGGGGTTAGGCTTTATAGTTTTAAGGTAATACCGTAACTAATTCTTATCTTAAAACGAGTTTTAAAGTAGTACCGTAACTAATTCATACCTTAAAAATAAGCTTTGATATTAAATAACAAACGATACGTTAATGAAATATTATTTTGATAGAACTTTAATAAACAGCTCATTAATCTAAAGTATATGCGTACATATCGCTTACATATGCGTACACATCGCTTACATATGCGTACTAATGGCATGCATATGCGTACACATCGCTTACATATGCGTACTAATGGCATGCATATGCGTACATATCGCTTACATATGCGTACTAATGGCATGCATATGCGTACTAATGGCATGCGTATGCGTACTAATGGCATGTTGTCGAATATACAGGCGAAACAAGAAAATATAGTGCTGATATGGAGCCTTATAAAACTAGCAAATCTATTATTATAATATGAGAAGTGCTTTGATTTTAAAGAAAAGTTACTGTTTGTACAAAGGATCTTCATCATATAATTGGTGAAGGTTTTTTAATTTATGACCCTTACCCTCTCCTAAGTTGAGGGAGAAAGAAAATGCTATAAAATAAAAACACTTTAAATTAAACCTTTTTATATCTTTGTAATCTAAATTATTATTAAATAATACAAGATGTAGTAAGTAGTTTAATTAATTATGATAAGCAGGAACCCTAAAACTGTATTAACAGAGATTAATAGTTGTCTTATTTTTATCATATCCATCTCTAATTAAAAGATATGGAAGCAGATTTATTGCATAATCTAAAGCTTGGCGATAAAGCTGCTTTTGCTCAATTGGTGGCTCTGTATTCCAATAAAGTGCTCAATACTTGTTATAGATTTTTGCTTGATAAACAAGATGCGGAAGATGTGTCGCAGGAAGTTTTTATAGAGGTGTTTCAATCTATAAAAACCTTTAAAGGAGATGCTAAACTCTCAACCTGGATATATAGAATTACAGTTACAAAATGTCTGGATGAGCTTAAAAAGCGTAATCGTAAGAAAAGAATTACTTCTATTGGTAAGATTTTACATATTGATGAAGTTGCTAATTGGCTAAGCGGAGGTGCAATGCCTGATAAATCATTGCATGAGGATGATAAGATGAGAGAAATAGCTCAGGCTTTAAATACCTTGCCCGACAATCAGCGAATAGCTTTTACATTAAGCAAAATAGATGGATATAATAATGCAGAGATTGCTGAAATTATGAATACTACTCTCAATGCAGTTGAATCTTTAATCTCTAGAGCCAAACAAAAAGTAAGTATGGAATTAGAACTTATTTTAAAAAATAAATCATAACGTGACAGAATTCAAAATAATAATCGTCAAAATAAAAAACAACACACATGAAAGAATCAGAAGTTAATAACAGAGTTTTACAAACACTAAGTATGTTTGATGAAATAGGTGATATTGACTCAACAGCAGACTGGAGTCAATCTTTAATGAATAAGATAGCTAGCGTTAAACAACAGTCAGCTTCAGGTTTACCTAAAACAAGATTTGTAGTTGCAACGCTTTTAATTTTACTTATTAATGTTGGATTTGTTTTAAATACGATGCTTAATTCTTCTCAAAAGAACACTACTCATAAGAGCGAATTACAACTTATTTCAAAAGAATTGTTAGTTAATCCTGAACAATAAAACAACTTAATCATGGATATATTTGCACAACGAAAGTTATTGATAAGGATAGTTATAATACTCATCTTTTTAAATGTTCTTTCTGTAGGAGTCTTTTTATGTAAAGATATCTTTCATAAACCACCCCGTCAGGAACAGCAGAAAGAGAAACACGATGTTACGGATGTTTTAAAAAGAGAATTAAACCTAAGTGAAGAACAGTTTAAACATTTTAAAGATGTTCGTTCGAGCTTTTTTGAAAAAGAAAAGCATCTGTCGGAAGCTATCCGTGCTGAAAGAGATTCGATGAATGAAGCTATGTTTAATAAAACAACTAACGAAGAACAAGTAAAAGCATTGGCAAAAAGTATTGCAGATAATGAGTATAATATGGAGCTATTAAGATTGGAGCAATCCAAACAATTAAAAACAATTTGTACTGCAGAACAAATGGATAAGTTTGGGAAACTGGTGAGGGATATCCGTGATTATTTAAGACCGGAACCAAAACAAGATAAAAAATAACATTATTTATTGCTTAGTGACGGAAACAAAAAATAATATCGTCTAAAATTAAATGTGTAAATAACAGTGATTACAATAGAGACTGTTCTATTAATAATATATGTTCAATTAATTAAAAACAGAAAAGACTTATGAATAAAAGAATTATATTAACATTACTTATCGGGATTCTCTTTTCCTTCAGTTATGCTCAAAAACTTATTCCTTTTAAACTTACCGAAACCGGACAAACAACAAGTTATACTTCCACTCAAGGTGAGGATGCAGATTTTTTAATAAACCCTATGTCGTTTACCAATAATGGAGATGGCACAGTTACTGATAATAATACCAGATTAGTATGGCAAAAGCTCGACGGTGGCGAAATGACTTATGAGAAAGCTGTTGCTTATTGCGACAGTTTAACTTTGGCAGGATATGCTGACTGGCGATTACCAACCGGGATAGAGTTATTTAGTATTAATAATCATGGAAAACTTAATCCAGCTATTGATACCGCCTATTTTACCCAAACACTTGCTGACTATTGGTGGACAAGTGAGAAACGTTGTGATGACACTACTAAGATTTGGGTAGTAAATTCAGGAGGTGGTATTGGGGCGCATCCCAAAACGGAAACTATTAGTGCAGGTGGTACAAAGCGGTTTCATGTAAGAGCAGTAAGAGATGCGATAACAACTGCATTTAGTGTCCCTCATTTTACTGATAATGGCAATGGCACTATTACTGATAATAATACCGGTTTAGTTTGGCAGAAGATACAAAATCCTGATACTATAACTTGGGAGCAGGCACTTACTTATGCTTCAAGTCTTACTTTAGCAGGAAAATCTGACTGGAGGTTGCCTAATATCAAGGAGCTACAATCGTTAAATATTGTTAGCATACATAATCCTTCCTTTGACAAAAATTATTTTACCAATGTAGGTTCTGGTAACTACTGGTCGTCAACGTCAATGCATAACACACCAACACTTGCATGGGATATAAATGTTGATTATGGTATAGTATCTTACAACAATAAGACTCTAAAAGAAAATGTTCTGCTTGTAAGAGGAGGAATAGATAATAAAGATGTAAATTTTACAGAGGCATTAATTCCTGCCGGGATTTACGACATGGGAGATCATTTTGGCTTTGTTGATCCCGGGCATCCAAGTGATGAAACACCAATACATACTGTAAAAGTAGATTCTTTTTATATGTCGAAGACAGAGACAACAAATCAGATGTTTCTTACTTATTTAAATGCTTCCTTACTTAACGGAGAGCTCACTGTTACAAATAATACTGTTTACCGAACAGGGGATACTAATATAATCTGTTACACCAACCAATTTGCTTCCTTTTATAGTATAAGTTATACAGGAAATTCTTTTACAATGGCTGATTATAGAGCCTATCATCCAATGGTTGGAGTTATGTGGAGTGGCTGTGCAACTTTCTGCAACTGGTTAAGTCTTCATAACGGGCTACAGCCATGTTATAATCTTACCACATGGAATTGTGATTCAACTAAAAATGGTTATCGCTTGCCTACTGAAGCTGAATGGGAATGGGCAGGAAGAGGTGGCCATATAAATCCATATTATAATTATGCTTGTGGAGATAGTATTGATCAAAACAGAGCTAATCTCCCAACCTCTGGTGATCCTTACGAATCGGGTACCTATCCTCAAACTACTCCTGTTGGTTTTTATGATGGAACAATAAAACAAAAAGCAGATTTTAACTGGCCTGCTACAAATGCAACATACCAGACTTTAGATGGGGCAAATGGATTTGGACTTTATGATATGCAAGGTAATGCATGGGAAATGCTTAACGACTGGTATGGTCAGAACTATTATAGTGTAAGCCCTTATAATAATCCAAAAGGCCCTGCCACAGGATTTATTATGCCTGATGGTAAACCTTATAGAGGTATGCGCGGAGGAAACTGGTATAATGGATTAATGATAAATGGTAAGAGTGATGGACATTCCAGAATCTCTAATAGAAACCCAACCTATTACAGAGGTCCGCAAGACCCTAATCATCCATGGTATCATGTAGGTTTTAGAGTAATGAGATCCTTTGATGCTTCAACTGTAGGTATAAATGAAAGCGGACAGCTCGAAAAAGGAACTGAACTTAATAGTTTCCCTAACCCTTTTAATAACACAACAACCATTAAGTTTAGGTTAGATAATGCTGATAATGTAACTTTAAAGGTTTACAATGCCTTTGGACAAGTTATCACAACAGTGGTTAACGAAAAGCTTGAAAAAGGAATGCATTCTTATCAATGGAATGGAGATGCTTTTGCAAGTGGAATTTATTATATAAAGCTACAAACAGCTAATAAGGAATTTACAAATAAAATGATATTAATTAAATAATATATTTCTATGAAAAGAATACTTTTAATTTTAGGATTATTCTTGTGCACCTATACAATGTTTGCTCAGGAATCTTTTATGGTAAAAACAGAAACCCATTACTGGGATAATTCACGAACATATAATGGTTACACTCTTTTTGGTACAAGAGGAACTTCTTATCTAATAGATTTCGAAGGACACGTAATTAATACATGGCCATTAGGAACAAGTCCACGTTTTACTGAAGCAGGTACTTTATTAGATGCTGTTGGTGGAAATCCAAGCAATCAAAACTCATGGGAAGAGCTTGATTGGAATGGGAATATAGTTTGGCAATATACAGAGAGCAGAACTAATTATCATGGACACCATGATTTCGCAAAGATATATAATCCTAAGCTCGGAGATTCTACATTTATATATATTGCTAATAAAGATTTAACCTCTGCACAATGTTTAGCTGCCGGATGTGACACTACACAAACATACACCAATCCTCAGATGGACGCAATAGTTGAAGTAAACAGGGCAGGAAAAGTAATTTGGGAATGGTGGTTCTTTAATCATGTTGTACAGGATAAATATCCTTCAAAACCTAACTTTGGTGTTGTAGCCAGTTCTCCCGGAAAAATAAATTTAAACATTGCAGGTAATACAGTAAAAAGCGATTGGTTACATTGCAATTCCCTTGATTACAATCAGGATAAAGATCTTATTGTTATCAATTCGGTACATGGTGAGTTTTATATTATTGACCATGGTAATACATTTGTTGCTAACGATTCTGCTGCAAGTATAACTCTTGCTGCTTCTACAGCAGGTGATTTTCTTTATCGTTTTGGTGATCCTGCCAAATATAATCAGGGAAGTCCACCATCAGTAGCTACCAATTGGGAAAAAGCTACAGCCGGTAATAAACAGATTGGAGGTGCACATGATATACAATGGATAAAAGCAGGATTGCCGGGTGCAGGAAATTTATTAGTGTTTAACAATGCTGAAAATCTATTTGAACTAACACCACAATCTTATATTGTAGAAATAAATCCATATCTGACTTCTACAGGTTCTACTTCTACAACTTTTGTTAATCCTCCTACAGCTGGATATAATGTTGTTTCTTCTCCTGATGGTAATCTTATGAAAGAAAAGAAGAATGTATCCAAACAAATTGTATGGATGTATTCGAGCAAGAATAATACTTCATTTTATAATACTATTGGAGGAAGTGCACAACGTTTACCAAATGGTAATACACTTATTTGTTCTATGAACGATGGTCATTTCTTTGAAGTTGCACCAAGTGATACTTCTGTTGTTTGGGAGTATTATAATCCTATGACAAGAGATGGTATAAAAAAAGTAAAGGTTGATAATTATCCTACTTATAATGGCGTATTCAGAGCTTACAGATATACTGCAACAGACCCTGCACTTAATGGGCAAGACTTGACACCGGGTAACACCATGACCGGTTCTACACCAAATTATCTTACTCCAACTGATTTGACTTTTGTTAAGGAATATGATCAGCCTAAAAAATCAGGCGATGTTCTTAATCAAAATCATCCTAATCCATTTTCAAGTAGTACAACAATAGAATTTAGTATTACTGAACCTAAACTTGTAAATCTAGAGGTATTTGATTTTAATGGAAGTCATGTTAAAACTCTTGTTAATAGAAACTATTCTCAAGGTAGCTATTCTGTAACATGGAATGGCACTAATGATAGTGGAAGTAAGGTAGCAAGTGGTAAATATATTTATATCCTTAAAGGGAATAACGAACAATTGAGTAAAAAAATGATCTTAATAAAATAAAACGTAAACAAAATGAATAAAAGAATAACAATTGCAACAATTAGTCTATTGATAATATTATTATCAGCTAAGACCGGCCATAGCCAAACGCAAACAATAGGTTTGTTATTAAATGATACTGCCAATACTTTTAAAGGTTATACTGTATTTGCTCCCAAGCATAATTCAATGACTTATCTGATAGATAACGAAGGTCGTAAATTACATGAATGGACTGCCAGTACTTATGCTCCAGGTCAGTCGGTATATTTAGAAACCAATGGTCATTTATTACGTACTTGCGAAGTGCAAGGACAACTAGGAACAGGTGGTGGCGAAGGGGGAAGGATAGAAGAATACACATGGAATGACAGTCTTGTGTGGTTTCTTAATTATTCAACAAGTACTTACACACAACATCACGACATAAAACGATTACCTAATGGCAATATAATTATGTTAGTAGTCTTTAAAAAGACCCTGCCTGAAGTTATAGCTGCAGGTTTTGACACAAGCCAAATTCAAGAACCCGATTTTCAACAAAAACAAATGTTGGTGCCTGATGCAGTTGTAGAAATACATCCAACTTATCCTTCAGGAGGAACAGTAGTATGGCAATGGAATGTATGGGATCATTTAATTCAGAGCCATGACGCTACTAAAAATAATTATGGTACTCCAAGCGCACACCCTGAATTGATAGATGCAGCCGGTGATCATAAGAAGCTACCTTTGTTCTGGAATCACATGAATTGTATTGATTACAATCCTACTTTTGATGAAATAGCATTGAGTATAAGAGGTAACAGCGAAGTATGGATTATTGACCACAGTACTACTACTGCTCAGGCAGCTGGGCATACAGGTGGCAACAGAGGTAAAGGTGGGGACTTGCTATATCGATGGGGAAATCCTATTTGCTATGGAGCAGGAACTGCTGCTAATGATAAATACTTCCAGCAACATGATGCAGAATGGATCAAACCGGGGTGTCCGGGTGCAGGTGACATTATGTGTTTTAACAATGGAATAGGTCGTAATTATTCAACTATTGATGAGATAACTCCACCTGTAGATACTGCCGGTAATTATACTCTTGTTAGTGGTTCAGCTTATGGCCCTACTGCTTTAACATGGACTTATCAGGCTACTCCTCCAACTTCGCTTTATGCTGAAGATATTTCAGGAGCTCAGAGATTGCCTAATGGGAATACTTTAATCAACAATGGGCCTCAAGGTGGTTTAACTGAAGTTACTTATTCAGGTACAGTTGTATGGAAATATATTTGTCCTGTTTCTGATCTGGGACCTTTAATGCAAGGAGATACTTCATCTAATGACCCAACTCATCCCGGTGAGAAAATGAATGCAGTATTCAGAGTATATAGATATCCTGTTAACTATCCTGCATTTATCGGTCAGGACTTAACTCCTCAAGGATTTATTGAACTATATCCAAATTCAGTTGGAGATATAAATAAACAACCTTCTTTACAGATTTATCCTAATCCTTTTACTAATAATATTAGTGTTAGAAACACATCAGGTAAAGAATATTATCAATTACTAAATTCGATGGGGCAAACTGTTTGGGCAGGGATGAATATTAATAAAGAAGATTTCTATTCGTTAGCATTCGGTCTCTATGTGCTTAAGGTTAATACACAGAATGCAGTTCAAACATTTAAACTTATTAAACAATAAATATAATAAACATAATTTTTTTCATACGTACTGTAATTTAAAAAGTGTTTAATCAATTATTATTGATATTTATCATTCTTAATTGATTAAACCTTTTTATTAAATTAAAATCAAATACACTAAATTTTTATTATGAGATCAATCTATCTTACATTTGCTTTATTAATAACAGGAAGTATCTTAGGTTATAGTCAAAACTATACAGAGATATTAGGAAGACCGACTCACAACTCTATCACCATGAGTATTCTATTTGATACAACTGCACAGGTTTATTGGGAATACGGGACTACATCGGGCAACTACACAACAACTACCGCTACTTATAATGCTGTAGTTGACAGTTCGCTTATGGTTGACTTTACCGGTTTACTTACAAACACTAAATACTTTTACAGAACAAGATATCGGGTTAGCGGATCCACTTCTGCTTATTTGGCAGGGACTGAGCGTTCTTTTCATACACCTCGTCCGTTTGGAAATGCTTTTTCTTTTGCAATAGAAGCAGACCCTCATCTTGATACTAATTCAAATCCATCTTCTTATTTATTAACTCTTCAAAACATTCTTTCAGCTAATCCTGACTTTCTTATTGATCTGGGAGATAATTTTATGTCGGAAAAGCTTCCTGTAACAAGTCAAACTAATATTACTGCCCGTCATTTGCTTTTAAGATCTTATTATGGTACTACTTGTCATTCTGTTCCTCTTTATCTTGTTCTTGGGAATCACGAGGGGGAGTTGGGCTGGCTTTTAAATGGTACTGCAACAGCTTTGCCTGTATTGACATCTAATACAAGGAAGTTGTTTTATCCTAATCCACTGCCTAATTCATTTTATACAGGTGATACAATTGCTGAGCCTTTTGTTGGTCTTCGCCAGAATTATTACTCTTGGGAATGGGGTAATTGTTTGTTTATTGTTCTGGATCCTTACTGGTACACTTTAACGAAACCTGATTGGGGATGGTCATTAGGAGCAGCTCAGTATAACTGGTTTAAAAAGACTATTACTACAAGTCAGGCTAAGTTTAAGTTTGTTTTTTGTCATCAACTTGTAGGAGGTAGTGGAACTGATGGTCGTGGAGGTGCAGAGTATGTTGATTTCTTTGAAATGGGCGGCAAGAATGCTGATTCAACATGGGGCTTTACTACTAATCGTCCTAATTGGATTGATCCGGTTCATACCATAATGAAGAATAACAATACTGACATTTTCTTTCATGGTCACGATCATTTCTTTGGCAAACAGGATAAAGATGGTATCGTTTATCAGGAAGTTCCTCAGCCTTCAAATAGAAATATAACTAATACTTCAGCAGCACAATATGGCTATGTAAATGGTGTGATTTTGCCCGGTAGAGGTTATCTTCTGGTTTCAATTACTGATTCAACTGCTAAGATAGATTATATTAAAACGCTTCTTCCTACCGAAATTACAAGTGGTCATAATAATGGTGAGATTGGTTATACTTATACTATTACAAAGTCTGCAACAGGTATTAATGAAAATAAGATATCTGACCCAAATCAATTAAATCAGAATTATCCTAATCCTTTTAATAGCATTACTTCTATTGGTTATAGACTACAATCAGATAATAAGGTTCAGTTAAAGGTATATGATGTTTTAGGTAGAGAAGTAGTTACACTCGTTGACCAATATCAGCAGGCAGGCAATCACGAAGTATCCTTAGATGCTGATAAGATTTCACTTAAAAGCGGTTTATATTATTATAGAATTACTATAGGTAGTAATTCGCAGTCGAAGAAAATGATTTATATAAAATAAGTTTATTAACACATAAATTAAATATTAATATCTATGAGAAAACTGTTATTATTCGTTGTATTGCTTATAGCAGGTAGCAATTTAAGTTATGGACAAACCTATTCTGAGGTGCTTGGAAGGCCTACTGACTCTGCAATTACCGTAAGCATTCTATTTGATCAGGCTGTAAGTTTATATGTGGAGTATGGTATCGTTTCGGGCGTTTATCCTTCAGTTACTCCTACAATAACTAATGTTGCTAATACTCCTGATGAGATTGACATTACCAACTTATCACCAAATACAAAGTATTATTATCGCACACGATACAAAGCTACCGGCTCAGGTACCTATTCTGCAAGTGTTGAACATAGTTTTCATACACAACGCGCAGCAGGAAGTTCATTTACTTTTACAGTAGAGGCTGATGAGCATTTGTACGACAAGAAAGGAGTGCGTAATATGTACAAAATTTCTTTAGCTAATGAGGCTAAAGATAATCCCGATTTTATGATAGATATGGGTGATATCTTTGGTGATGACCACACACCAACTACCACTACTTCGGCCGACATGAATGCCTTGCATTTAGATTACCGTCAGTATCTTGGAGCTATATGTCCATCTGTGCCTTTGTATCTTTGCATTGGCAATCACGAGGGCGAAAAAGATTATTATCTTCATCAGACACCTCCAAACAATATAGCAGTTTATGGTACTTTGTGGCGTAAGTTTTATTATCCAAATCCCGAACCTAACAACTTCTATTCAGGCAATCCTGATGTAGAATCATATGGTATTGGTCATCCCGAAAACTATTACGCATGGACATGGGGTAATGCTTTGTTTGTAGTAATGGATGTTTATAGATATGACAGTGATACCGCTGTTAAGCCTGAAGGTTGGACTTGGACTCTTGGCTTTCCTCAATACACATGGCTTAAGAATACTTTGGAAAACAGTACTGCTAAATATAAGTTTGTGTTTGCACATCATACACGTGGCGAAGGCAGAGGTGGTGTAGCTACTGCTAAATATTTTGAATGGGGTGGTTACGAGCAGAATGGAACTAACTATACCTTTGCTACTAATCGTCCGGGTTGGGCTAAACCTATTCATCAATTGTTTCATGATAATGGTGTGAATATCTTCTTTCAGGGACATGATCATTTGTTTGCACACGAAGTATTGGATAGTGTTACGTATCAGGAAGTGCCTATGCCCAGTGATTCCACTTATCAGATAGGGATGCTTGCAAATGCTAGTGCTTATGTGTCGGATACTATTGGTGGTACCGGTCATTTACGTGTTACCGTTAACCAGGCTTGTGTTAAGGTAGATTTTGTAAGAGCATATTTACCTGCTGATACGCTGAGTGGAGTGCATCACAATGGCGAAGTTGCATTTTCGTACACTATTGGCGATTGCGCTTCTTTAGGTGTTAATAATCTTGTAGAGAAAACGATTTTAAAAGTGTATCCTAATCCCGCTAAGGATAGGATTAATATTGATTTCAATAAATTGAATGGTAAACAGAATCCTATTGTATATGTGTATGATATGCAAGGACAGCTATTAATTCAACAACAAATTATACAGGGGCGAACAATGCTTGACATTAGCAAACTTGTTAAAGGGATGTATCTTGTAAAGGTTACTAATGATGATAATACCTCTGTATCTAAGTTTGTAAAACAATAGGAAAACAATAGTGCCTAAAGTTTGGAGTTTGAAATGCCTAAAGTTGAAGACA
>JBAXLO010000111.1:0-14910 GCA_037134755.1 Bacteroidota bacterium
TATATTCTGTCATACTACTTGGTGGGCTGTAAGTCTTGGGGCTCGCAATGACGGCTAGGTATATTTTAGAGTGGGTTCTTAAAAACTAAAACACTCTTCCCATAATGCTCCTCTTTATGTTCTTCTTCATTATAATAGAATACAATATTTAATTAAGAAGAAAAGAATTCAAAACAAGTACTTCCATATTTTAAAGCATTATCTCCAAAAATAAAAACAGTAATGATACAATTTTAAGCACTACTTCCATATTGAATCAACCTCTTTACAGGTTTTCCATCCTTTTTGGTATAAATGCCTTCACCAATTACGAATGTACGGAAAGAAGTTACAAAACAAGACTTCTTTTCTCCATATATTACACCTTGACCTTTAATAGGAATTAAGTCATTTTAAATACTATTCAAGTTATCATAATTATTTAAATAAGTTTATTTAATAAATATAATACTACCTCTTAGAAGTTGATTTTTAATTAATACAATATAATAATATTAGCAAATAATAAGAAATCTACTTTAAGTAAAATAATTGTATTTTAAAATAATCCTTATGGGATGCTAAATATTTTAATTATTTATTTCATTTAATATATTATTATTAATATTGAAGATATTTTTTATGGCATTGCAATATTTATTTATAACATAGTAATAATATTTATTTCTATTGAATTTGTATATTAATTCTTTGCAATTTTTATTTATGTCATTGAAAAGATTTTTTGTAGCATTGAAAAGATTATTTATAGTATAGCATAAATTATTTATGCCATTGAATTTTTTCGATGAAATAAATACATTTTTCAACATAATAATATATTTATTAATTCTTATATTTTATTTTATCATTATAATATATTATTTATCCTATAATATTATAATTATAAAGATCATAAACAATATTATTATCATAATTAAAAATATTTTTATTTATTTAATAATATATTAATTTATTGAAATAATTAATTACCTTTGCAAAGTAAATAACCACCCTAATAATGTTCACTCCCGTATTATAAGTGTTTATTGCCTAATTAATTATATATCTAATGAAAATAGTTGAAGAGTCTTATTATAAGATGTTTGGTAATGTTAGTTTATTTATGAAAACTAAGAAGTCTATTTGGGAACAAAACACGCATATTGTTAGCTGTGTTAATCAATTAAACGTCACCATTGGTTTACTTAAGTCTGCAAGAGCCAATTTGCTGACCACACCCAAGGGTTTCACAATGGAAAAAGTTGTTTTGCGAAAGAAGTTAAACGATTCGGTGTTCAGCATTAAGGAGGCGCAACGCCTGTATTACCGGTTCAACAACATGAGCGAGGAAATGCTGCTGCTAACTTTCCCTTTCTCGACACTACAAAGAAAAACGGAGGACACTTTCTACGTGGAAGCTAGCCATATAAGCGAAACTGCAATAACACTGGCAACTCAGCTTGCTTCTTTCGGGATTACTCAAGCTAAGATTGATAATTTGAAAGTTGATTTGAAAAGGTTTTATGAGCTACCACCCCAAAAGGAAAAGCTTGCCACCACTAATTCGAACATTATAAAATTTATTCCTGTAGAGATAAAAAAATGCCGTCTAATGTTAAAGAATGTGCTTGATGGACTTATCACTATATATAAAACCGAACAAAAGGACTTTGTAAGTGGTTATAAATTGAATCGTCGCAGGGTAATTAAGCCGGGCAAACATAAAGTTTTCACCGTAACTATTACCGGAAAGGTAACAGATAGCATTACTAAACAACCTCTTAACGGAATTATACTACTTGCAGGCAATAAATTGAAACCAACCACTACTGATATCAAAGGCATTTATAAAATTAAGATATATAAAAAGTATTCTGACTGTATTACGTTTAACGGTTCGGAGCTTTATTTTAAAAAATCTATAGCTATTCCTGATAAATCAATTAAGAATGTTGTAACATTGGATTTTGAACTGGAAGAAATAAAGAAACCAATAGCTATTGAAGACATGAATAGTAGTAAAATAATCATTAACGAATAAATTTCAGTATTCCTACTAAAAAAGCTCCTGTTCTTTAGAGAAGAAAAGGAGCTTTTTATATTAAAACCTGAATAAAATTTTCAACTAAACCCTACTATTTTTTATAAATACAATTCGTCATCGAACAAAGTTCGCATTGATATTCGCGATACTTAACCTTTTGGCCAATACCTATAACACCGCTGATGGATTTAACCGGCGACATTAAAGCGGATGGGGTTAAAGTGACTCCACATGGTGCTTCCGCGAAAAAAGAAAAAAGCTTATGTTGTTCAGACACATCCCAATGGCAATATCCCGGACTATAACGATTAGTTGTCTTAAACCCTAGTGGCAAGTACTCTTGGTATAAATAGATTTGCATACGATCACACGCAGCCTCTGCTATATAAGTGCCTAACAAATCGTAAACATATCCCCGCACAGGATCTTCGCCTTTCAATAATGTTGCTGCCCTTTTACTTATTGAATCTCCGGCAGTGCAAACAAAGAAAGCAAGCTTCAATGCTCCTCTTAATTCCTTAGCTACAGTTTTGCCAATGTTTAAGTTCAGACCTTCTATTAAAATTATCCCTTGTTTTTCTTCAATCAGCGCATTCTCAATTATAGTATAAGTAGCACTAATATCAGTTTGTTGATATGCAAACTTAATAGCTTCTTCCAAATAAGAATCAAATGGATCAGGTAGAGTTGAATCTTGATACCCAAGCAACTTATATATCTCTCGCATATCAAGAATTAATTCATCTAAACGAAAATTGAAGTCTCTTTTATTCAGCATTGGTTTCATTAATTAAGAACTAACAATAAGAAATTCATTTTATGTTTAAGTTACCTACCACTTCACGAACGCTGCGAATATGCTCAGGAGTTGTACCGCAGCAACCACCTATAATATTGGCTCCCGCCTTAACAATTTCGTTAATTTCGCCTGCCATATCATCAGGAGTATCAGGGAATACAGTAGCGCCATCTTGGTATAGGGGCGCACCTGCATTGGCATGAATAATAATTGGGATAGTATGATTTACAAGCCTTATCTCTTTTACAATATCGATCATATCTGTAATTCCATTCCCACAATTAGTACCAATGGCAGATGCTCCTGCTTCAACCAAATCTGTAGCCATTTCTGTAGGAGATATCCCCATCATAGTTCTATAGTCACCACCGATTATTTTATCAAAGGTCATGGTGCAAAATACTTCGCACTTCGTATTATCATTAGCAGCCTTAATAGCTATTCTTGCCTCGTCAAGGTCAGTCATGGTTTCAATCATTATTGCATCAACACCACCGGCTTCAAGAGCCATTGCTTGTTCCTTAAAGGCTTCGTAGAGTTCCTCTTTAGTAACATCTTCCATAATTAACATCTTTCCTGTCGGACCAATTGAACCCAACACAAAATGATTAGTTCCGGCAGCTTTCCTACTTATCTCAGCAGCAGTTTTGTTGAAATCAAATACGCTGTCTTCAAATCCGTAGTGAGCAAGTTTGAAACGGCTAGCACCAAAACTATTAGTTTCTATCATATCAGCTCCGGCATCAATATAACTTTTGGCTATTTCAAATACTTCATTTGAATGAGATTTATTCCATTCTTCAGGACATTCACCGGGTTTTAAACCTTTTTGATGAAGAAAGGTACCCCAGCCTCCATCAGAAACTAAGATTTTCCCCATTTTAATTTCTTGAAGTATTTTTGTCATTGCTGATTGATTGATTTATTAATTAATTAACTTACTATTTAAGAAATCTACCACACCTTGGGGATCTGCTGAATAATGATCAGCACCAATTTTTGTACAGAAATCATCATTCAAAGGAGCACCACCGATAACAACCATAGTTCCCGGTACTGCTTTTTTAATATCTTTAGTGATTTTTTCCATATTAATCATAGTTGTAGTCAATAAAGCCGACAAGCCAACTACTGAACAAGGATTTTCAATAGCAGTAGCAATAAACTTTTCGGAACTTACATCTGTGCCTAGATCAATTACTTTATAACCGCTGCCTTCAACCATCATCCCTACTATATTCTTACCAATATCGTGTAAATCACCTTGTACTGTTCCAATTATGAAAGTACCTTTATGCTTAACGGCACCCGATAAAAAATGGGGTTTAAGATGAAGCATAGCTGTACTCATAGCTTTCGCAGACATTAAAACCTGAGGCACAAAAACCTTATTTTCGCGAAACTTTATCCCAATACGTTCCATTCCGGGCATTAAACCTTTCGACAAAATATCCTGAGGTGCTATCCCTTCATCCAAAGCTTTGCTCGTAATTTCATCAGCACCCTCCTGACCTTTCATTTGTGGAGGATAAGGCGAAGTAATATTAATTTTGCCAAACTCTATGCATTCAGCAAGTTTGATTAAAAGTTCATTCATTCTTCTTTTTTTTAATTCAACCAATATTCTTATTGAATATATGATGTAAAATTAGTAAAAATATTTAATAACAGAATTAAATTTATGATTATTTATTTTAATTATAAAAAAAAGATAAATACTATGCATTTGTAATAAATTTTTAGTAATTTTACCACTTTATATGATCTTATTCTTATGGTAAATGAATTCTTCAATAATTTAAGTATTCAAAACTCTCTCACTTATCATATCAATATCTTTACGTGAACATTAATTAGATACAAAGATCTTGGCTATTAATCATTTGTTTTTGACAGAATACTCAAAACAATTAACGAAAGTCAACTTATTATCAGATTCTGTTTTATAATTATTAAAAAACAGATTACGAAATATAAAGGAACTTACACCTTTTCATTTTAAAAAGTAAGTTGAATTATTATTTAATTAAATAAAACAATTACGATATGAATGATTACACGGAAGAATTTAACGCAATGCTGAAAAAAATATTCATTGGATGCGATGAATTTTCGGCAAATATAGTAACAGTAAGCGGTTTTAATAACCCTTACGAGTTATTAAGAAAAATAATGTTAGATATTGACGATCTTTCAGTAAAGAGAGGCAATAGAATAACTAGTTATACAGAAACTAAACATTTAGACACATACGGTTTAAGTAGTTTAGCCGGTGATATAGCAACTATTACTTGTGGTTATGCATTCACAGTAAATGATACTAAATTAGCAGCTTCCTTAAATTATACTTATGAAAGTATTTTAAAATATAGAGAGGAAGATATTCCAAAAGTAGCCAGACTTATTTATACTACAGCTATAGCTCATAAAACAGAACTCATGAATTTTGGCATAACAGAAGCTAAATTTAATGATTTAGACACCATGATACTTAATTATGAGAATAATGCTAAAAGTAATATAGATGTTTGGAAACAAAAAAGAATGTACACTGCTCAAATTCTGGCAAAAGTTAAAGAAGGAAAAAGCATTCTTGACAATATCCTAGACAAAGTAGTTGTAAGTTTTAAATTTAGTTGTCCTGATTTATACAAAATGTATACTTCGCAAAGTCACCATATTATTAGAACAAATTCAAAACGAATTGAAATAGGAACTATCTATGGATTTGTTTATGTAAAAGATGAAGGAATTCCTATAAATGGAGTAGTTAGCATCAAAGGTAATGGTATTGACAAAAGATCAGAATCATATAGAGAAGGTGAATTTACATTTACAGTTCCTGCCGGTAAATATATGATGATAGCCGAAAGACAAGGATTTATTGCTAAAACTTTTGATGATGTTATAGTTAGAAGTGATCAGGATGTTTTACTTAATTTTGAACTTGAAAAAAGCACCACTTTAAAATAAACGCTCATTACCTATTAAATACAAATAAATAAGTATAAAAAGGAAGTCAGTTGACTTCCTTTTTTATTATTTCATAGCCTTTCGTATATAATATATAGGTATGCCAAGAATAACAATAATTAATCCCGGCCAGGTATAATCGGGTTTGTAAACTAAAAGAATACCCATAATAAATATTGCTGTGACAATATATATTAGAGGAAGAACCGGATAACCAATTGCTCTATAAGGTCGTTCGACATTGGGTAGCTTTATTCTTAAAATAATTATTCCTAATATTGTTAATACATAAAATATAAGCACAGCAAATACAACATAGTCTAATAACTGTCCATAAGTACCGGATAAACATAATAACGAAGCCCATATACATTGTATAATCAATCCTTTTGCAGGGACATTCTTTTTATTCAACTCCCCTACTACTTTAAAAAACAATCCGTCTTTAGCCATTGCATAATAAACTCTTGCTCCCGAAAGTATTAATCCATTGTTGCAACCGATGGTTGATATTATTACAAGTAATGCCATAATTATTCCTGAGCTTTCTCCTAATAAAGTAGTCATTGTAGCAGTTCCTAGTCTATCATTTGTAGCAAACTGCATTCCTCTTTCAATGATTGTTGCACCTTCAGGATTACCCCTTAAAGGAAGATTAATCAGATAAACATAATTCATCAACAGATAAATAATAGTAACAATAAGAGTCCCCAGAAACAAACTTAAAGGAAGTGTTTTCTTTGGATTCTTAATTTCGCCTCCTGTAAAAGTAACATTGTTCCAGGCATCTGAAGTAAAAATAGAACCAACCATCGCTACTCCCAATGCAGCTATCAATGTAAATCCTGATAAAGGAATAAAACTCTTAGTGCCGGCATCCCATTTCACAGCATCCCACATAATGCTCTTGTTAACAATTGCTACGCCAGAGTTTTTAACTAAAAATAAACCTATCCCAATAAAAGCTGCTATGATTATTATTTTTACAACAGTAAATGAATTCTGAAATCGTTTGCCATAATCTAATCCATTTGCATTTAACCATGTTAACAATACTATAGAAACTATTGCAATTAATTCTGCAGCGTTTATCTTTATAAAATGTAAATCAAATAAAATATTCTTTTCGGAAAAGACAGGTATTATAACGCCCAGAAACTTTGCAAATGCCATCCCAACAGCTGCAATAGTTCCGGTTTGTATAACCATAAATAATGTCCAGCCATACAAAAAACCTGTTAAAGGATTATAAGCTTCTCGCAGATAAACATACTGCCCGCCGGCTTTGGGCATCATTGCGGCAAGTTCGCCATAACTTATTGCTGCTATTAAAGTAAGTATTCCGGTTATCAACCAAACTACCATCATCCATCCGGGAGATCCTACTGATCTGGCAATATCCGAACTTACAATAAATATTCCCGAGCCTATCATTGAGCCAACTACTAATGCTGTACTATCAAATAGGTTAAGTTTTTTATTGTTGTTTTCGTTTGTATTCATAAATAATTAGAGTTTTTAATTAAACTTTTTTTCAACATTTAATAGTTTTCCTTTTTTGTCCAAGTTTACCAGCCTTTCGCACCTTCTCAACATAATCAATAATCGAAGGAATTTTACAAGCAGTTTTGCCCATGTCAACATTAACTTTGCCTATTATTTTTGCAACTTCTAAAGCATGTTCATGCAATGGCATAACATAGCAAGCTACTGATAATATATACTGATTCATAGTAAACCTAACTCTATCCGGTGACTTTGATAAATCATTTATAATAATTTTAAAGAGTTCTTTTATTAATTCAAAATCCAATTCTTCGTCCAGTTTCACTGAAACAATTCCTGACAAAGTAGCCCATCCGGCAGAAGCAATGTTCTCTTTATCTGACTTAATCCATTCTAAAGCCAATTCTAATCCAAATTTGCTTTCGATAGCAACCCAGGGAACTGTATATTCACTCAAATATTTCCAGTAAGCTTTCTCAACCCACAATTGCAGCTGTTCTTTAGTCATTTTCGATCCATCTGCTATCAAACCTGCCATATACATAGCGTCCGAATTGCCGGTTGCATACAATTCTAAAGCTGTTGTATTATCAAATTTATTTTTCTTTATTAGTTTTTTATAATCTTCTATTTTAGTACCATAAAATGGTTCTCTAGCCCCATGATTGTAAAGCACTTTCTTGGTTTGTTCGCTTCCATGTGTTTTTAAATACTCCATTATTTCGTTTGTTGTCATCATTAATTATTTATTTACAACACTAACAATTGTATCGCTATATTGATCTAATTCACTTAATTCAGTTGCTATTTTATCTATCCATTTTTTTTGCTGTGCCATATTCATCGAATGCTCTGTTTGAGTATCATACTTCTCTTGTTCGTCTTTTAAATCTTCATTTATTTGCTTGTACATATCCGTTATTTCTTTTCTTATATTCTTAACTTTCAAAAAGTTTTTCTTCATTATTTTCTGTCGAAGTTTACGTGCATATACCTCACATAAATCAAAATGTCCTTTTTCGTGTTTAAATTCATAATCAGAATCTCCTGATAAAAAAGATTTTGATTTTGACAACACTGTTTCCACCACAAACACGATATCACCATTCTCTTCTTTGGTGTATAAATAAATAAATGTATAAGCCATACCTGCATAACCTTTTTTGGCTTTCGCCTGAAAATCGCTTTTACTTAACTCATAATCTGAACTCCAGATAAGAGTATCTTGCAACAATTTAGATTTGTTTTGCGAAAATCCCGTTAAGCTCAGTAAAGTTAAAATTATATAGATAAAAACTTTTTGCATTCTGTTATTTTTAATTATTGATGAAAGCCTTTTTATTAAATGTTTTTGTGTTTCAATTCCATCAACAAAAATACATATTATTTTATCTTATAATACAATTCATGAATATTTATTTTTGCAATAATTTATTTCTTATTTTAATGATATAATAGAAAAATACTGTAAAAATTTTAATATCACAACAAAAAACCATTTTTACCATTCTGGAGGCAATATTGAAAATGATAATACAGTAGATGAAGCATTGGTTTGCACTTTTAATTATGATAATATTAAAGAACATAAATACGGAATCAAGGAGAAATCAAATTTAGAACAATTAAATTTGCAATTGATGGATTTAATGTATTTTTAGAATCATTTAGCAAATATTCTGTCAATCTTTCTTTATTGACAGCTAAATATCTATGTATTAACAAAGATATTGCGAATTTAGGAATTTTCTTAGATTTATAATACCCCAAAACACTTACGTAGTTTTACCATTTTGTAACAACCTTAAAAAGAGACCAACTGATGAAATCCGTTAATCCCATTGAATGGGAATACGCCTTTTATACAAATCCGCTAATCCCATTGAGTAAGAATACGTATTTTATACAAATCTTTTTAAAACTTTCCTTGGATAGACTATTCAAGGAATCTTTTTTAAAGATTTCATAAATATAGATCGTTTATACGATTTTTTTTAAAAGATTGTGTAAGGATACGTATATTCAAACAATCTTTTAAAAAGATTTGTATAAATGGAGCATAATTGAAGAATCCTTTCTACAGATTTGTAAAAACGTTGTATAATCTGTTATTTATATAAAATAAAGTTTTAAATACATCTTATCCTTTCTTAATTTATTTTACTCATATACGTTTTCATACTTCGCACAGAAATATAAATATACTCAAAAAAAATAAATTTATACACTTTATAAAATAAATAAAAAAGAAAGCAAAAATTCTAATAATAAAAGAAATTGTGCTAACAAGATTATGTTGTATCTTTGCAGAAAGTTTTCAAAAACAAGGGAATGGGAAAGACTCCCACAATCCCAACAATCCTCTTATTATTAAGAGGCTTAGCTAAGCTTATTGAACTTTGCTTTAGTACAATTCATAATTCATAATTCACAATTCATAATTCATTAACTCTTATTCTGCATTTTTTATTAGTTTAAATCATTTAAATTAGTAATTTTGCACTTTGAAATCGTTTGAAAGTTACTGCAAATAAGTAATCATAAATATGCTTAGTAGAAGAATTTTAAGAACAAAAGTGTTGCAAGCTTTATATGCATTTTTCCAATCAGAAGACGAACAGATAGATGTTGCAGAAAAGAATTTATTAAAAAGTATTGACAGTCTCTACGACCTATATATTTATCAGCTATCAATAATATTAGAATTAGTTGATTTTATAAAACAACGTCAAGAAGAAAATAAATTAAAACACTTACCTTCGGATGAGGACTTAAATCCAAACACAAAATTTGTTGACAACAGATTTGTCAAACAGCTCTATGACAACAAATATTTTAAGTTAAAATACAACCAACTTAACATAAATTGGAGTGACGAACAGGATATGTTCAGGCAATTATATAATGTCATAAAAGAAAGCAAAACTTATGAAAAGTACGCCCGTTCTTTTGATAATTATCCATATGAATCCGACAAGAAATTCATTTTAAATATTTTTAGAAAATACATTTTAGATAGCGAAGCTATTTATAATTATTTTGAAGACAAAAACATACATTGGGGCGAAGATTTCTACGATGTAGCATTAATGGTGGTAAAAACTATCGAAGATTTTAAGCCAGAAACTACAGAAGATTATCCACTTCCTGAATTATTTAACACTGATGGAATTATTAATCCTTCGGATGATCTTATTTTTGTAAAACAATTATTCAGGAAAACAATCATTCACAGTAAGGAATTCGAAAACTTGATAGGTAAAAAAGCTAAAAACTGGGAAACCGATAGAATAGCTGTAATTGATATGATTATTTTAAAAATGGGACTAACAGAAATCATAGAATTTCCTGACATCCCTGTTAAGGTGTCGATGAACGAATATATCGACATTTCAAAAGATTTTAGCACCGAAAAAAGCAGATCTTTCATTAACGGTGTTCTTGATAAAATCACAAAAGACCTTAATAAGAGTCACAAAATAAATAAAATTAATTTATATTTTGATCAAGAACAAGATAAATTTACAACAGAATAAAACAATAATAAAATGAAGAATAAAATCACATTAGTCATCTGTATTGTGTTCTTAATTTTTACAGCTTGTAATAACAATAGCAATAAATTATCAACTGACTTAGTATCTAATCCAAATTCAGCTTCCGGAACCGGAAATATTGGAGATTTACCTAAGTTTAAATTTGAAACAGATTTGCATGACTTTGGTAAAGCTATTGAAGGAGAAAAACTCTCCTATAGTTTTAAATTTAAAAATATTGGAAAAACAGACTTAGTTATTGCAAGTGCAACTGCATCATGCGGATGTACAGTCCCTGAATTTCCAAAAGAACCTATACATCCTGATAAAGATGGAGTAATTACAGTTACTTTTAACACAGCAGGTAAAACAGGATTTCAACATAAAACAATAACAATAGTTGCAAATACACAACCAAGTAATTATGTACTCAACATAAAAGCTATGGTTACATCACCGGAAAACAACAAATAATCATTAATAAATAATTAAAATGAACACTTTTTTAAATGTAATTTTAATGTCTCCTCAAGCTGATGCTAAAGGTGGAGGCAATCCTTATCAATCTATTTTCTTTTTAGTAGCAATTTTTGGTATTTTCTACTTCTTTATGATTCGTCCACAAATGAAGAAAACTAAAGAACAAAAGAAATTCAGAGAAAACTTACAAAAGGGACAAAAGATTGTTACCATTGGTGGAATTCATGGTAAAATCCTCGAAATGCAAGACACGACAGTTATTATTGAAGTTGAAGGACAGAACCGTCTTAAGATGGAGAAATCAGCAATTTCAATTGATAATTCTTCTCAACTTACAGAAAATAAATAAATCTTATGCAAAATTAATTTTGCATTTGTTTTTTTTATAATTTTAAATCTCAATCTAAAAAAGATTGAGATTTAATTTTTATACTAAATAATATTGGAAACAGATTTTAAAACTAGCTCCGAAAGATCTTTAGAGAATAGAGAGATTAAGAACAAAAAGAAGTTCATGGCGATCTCACTTTGCATCTTAATTTCAATTTCTTTATGGTTATTAATTAAATTTTCTGAAGATTATCAGTTTCCTATTCAAATTTCGTTATCCTTTACTAATATACCTCCCGACAGGATATTAATTGATAAAGATACTATTATCATAACAGCAAGTATGAAAACGCAAGGGATTAATGCCCTGTATTATCATTTCTTTGATAAAAAAGATATTATTAAAATTGATTATTCTTTGATTAAGAATAAAGAAAACACCAATAAAACAACTATTCAAATCAACTCCTCTCAACTGCTTAAAATTATTGATAAGCAATTTGATTACAAGCATGAAATCACATCTCTTTCTCCTGAAAATATTTCTTTAAGTTTCGAAAAGACCTATTTTAAAGTTGTTCCAATAAAACTAAATACTCAACTTCAATTTGAAGATCAGTTTATGATGTATGATACAATTAAATTTACACCTAATAAAGTTTGTATCTCCGGGACTGAAAAGATGCTTAAAAGCATTGATCATTTAACAACTGAGCCTATTGTATTAAATAATCTTAATGCAAACCAAAGTATTTATGTTTCGTTAGCTAATACTGAAAAGGAATCTGATTTAAAACTATTTGTTGATAAGATAAAAGTGAATATTGCTGTTGAAAAGTTTACAGAGTCGAGTATTGAAGTTCCTGTTATTATTTCAAATGGAAATAATAAAATTAAATTAAAATTGTTTCCCGATAAAGTTAAGATTACCTATATGGTAGCTTTAAAAGACTTTAAAAAGATAAATAAAGATTTATTTGACGTGGAAGTCAATGGGAGCATTGGAAAATCAGATGAAAATAATAAACTTAAAGTTGAATTAGTTAAAAGCCCGGCATTTATTAAGGTAACTAAAGTTTATCCTGATAATGTTGAATATATTATTTTTAAATAATTGAATTGCTATGCTAAAAATAGGATTAACAGGTAATATTGGAAGTGGAAAATCAATTTGTTCCAGAATATTTTCGTTATTAGGTGTGCCTGTTTATAATGCAGATGTTGAAGCAAAGAAATTATATTTTAATTCTAAAATTAAAGATAAAGTAATTCAGATTTTTGGCAAAGAAATATTAACGGCTAATGAGATAGATAAAATAAAATTATCTAAAATAGTTTTCAATGATTCGGCTGCTTTGGAGGCGTTAAACAGTATAATTCATCCTGAAGTTAAAAATGATTTTGATAATTGGATAAATAAGCAAAATGCTGACATCCCTTACATTATACAAGAAGCTGCTATAATTTATGAAAGCGATTTTGATAAATATTTTGATAAAATAATTGTTGTTACTGCACCTCTGGATATACGAATAGCGAGAATTACAAAAAGGGATCAACTTAATGAAATCGATATAATAAATAGGATTAATAAACAGATGCCTGACGATATTAAATCAAAGAAAGCTGATTATTTGATTAATAATTCAGGTGTAGAATTGGTAATTCCTCAAATAATAAATATCCACATTTCTATTTTACAATAAAAATAAGTTTCAATAAAGTCATAATAATTAAGTTTTTGCTATTCTTAGAGTTCTCAAACAAATTTCAAATCCCCTAATCAGCACCCAAAAATATTTCTTTTTATTTCTTAAGTTCAACTGATTTCTTAGTCTTAGCACTTTGACGAGCAGCATTAAGTATCTCAATTACTATCATATTATTTTCTAAAGAAGAAAGATCAGTAGGTTTCAATGTTATTTCATTTCTGACTACAGCTGCAAAGAATGCAAAAGGATCATTAAAAGGAGTTTCTCTTTCTTTAAACTTATATGCTCCTTCTCTATATTCTGAATAACCTTGCGAAATACGTATCCGAAGATCGTTGCTATTATCCGCATATATCGCACCTTTTACTCCATATATCTCCATATCCTTCCTAGCCATCGGCCAATCCCAAGAGCCTTGAATTATGGCATTTGAACTATCATAAGTTAAAACAATTATTGATTCATCATCAACTTTAGGATTATTTTCGGGCTGAAATTGCTGCGTAATTGCTGTAACTGTATTTGGTTTTTTACCATTCATTAACCATGTTGTAAGATTTACTCCATAACATCCAAAATCAACGATAGCACCTCCCCCATTTAAAACAGGGTCAATCAACCAATCTAAAAACTCACTATTTACACCTATTTTCTTGGGGCCTTTATGTCCATCATGAATAATAATTTTGCGACAAGCACCTATTGAATCATTTTTTAAATATTCAAAAGCTTTATGATTACTAGGATACCAAGTGGTTTCATAATTAGTAACTAAATGAATTTTGTACTTATTTGCAAGAGCTTCCATCTTTCTAGCATGTTCCATACTAACTGCCAATGGTTTTTCAACCATAACATTAACTCCTTTTGGGGCACAAGCTTCCACAACTTCCAGATGTTGATATATGGAACAGAAAGCAGTAACAGCATCAGGTTTTGTTGCGTCAAGCATTTCATTTATTGTATTGTAAACAATACTCATTGAATAACCATACTGTTTTGAATATCTTTGAGCTAAATCACGATTGGGTTCTACTATGCCTACAATTTTAATAACTCCGTCATCTTTTCTACCTAAAAGACCATGAACATGAGAATGAGAAAGTCCTACGATGCCAATCTTAATAGCTTTTTTCTGAGCAAAAATATTAATTGTAGTTAATATAATTAAACTGAATATAATGATAAATTTTCTTGTCATTTGTAATGCTTGTTAATTTATGCTGCAAAGATATGGATAAATAATAAGAGTGGCTAATGTTCAATTACGAATTATGATTTATAAAAATAGTGCCTAAAGTTTAAAGTTTGGAATGTCTAAAGTTTAAAAACAATTACGATTTACGGAAATGACTCAGAACTATTTCTGGATGTATTCCGAAATTTGGAAATGACTCAGAACTATTTCTGGATGTGTTCCGAAATTTGGAAACGACTCAGAACTATTTCTGGATGTATTCCGAAATTTGGAAACGACTCAGAACTATTTCTGGATGATTTAGGCGACGCCCAAATGACTCAGAACTTTTTCTGAATGATTTAGGCGAC
>JBAXLO010000112.1:0-14709 GCA_037134755.1 Bacteroidota bacterium
ATCGCTGTTCCGGCACATCCTTCTACATTTCCTGCGGTTACTGTTGGTAAAGCATTTACTGTTACAGCCAAAGTTCTTTGAGAACTTGAACCACATGCATTATTTGCAGTTACAGTAATATTACCATTATTTCCGGCACTTCCTGTTGTAACAGTTATTGAATTAGTTCCTGAACCTCCGGTAATATTCCATCCAGCTGGTACAGTCCATGTATAAGATGTTGCATTTGCATCTGTTGCTATACTATAAGTCTGTGAAGTTAATCCGGGACAAGTTGATACATTCCCTGTTATTGTTCCGGGAGTTGAAGGAGTAATATCATTAACTGTAACATCAAAAACACAAGTAGCCGCAGTTCCGCAGCTGTTAGTAGCAGTTATTGTAACTGTTGTAGTTCCTTTATTAAATGTAGAACCGCTGCCATCACCACTTCCACTAAGTATTGTAGCGCCTGTAGTTGCATAAGAAATAGTTGGAGTAGGCACGCCTGTAACAACAGAAGTATAAGTAACTAATTTTGTACAAACACCATTATCAGGATTTTGCGAAATATTAGCTGGACAAGTGGTAAAAGATGGTGGTGTACATGTTTCACCAACTTCAAAATCACTAAAGCTATTAAATCCAGTTCCTGTTATAGTAGTTCCTGAAACAGTACCTGTAGGAGTACTCCAAGACCCTGAGTATTTAGCTATTTGATAATTTGAAGTTGTTCCTAAATTGGTAGTATTGGTAAAATCAAAGGTTGCAGAATAAGAAGTAAAGGATCCTGCTTCTTTATTCAAAGTCCAGTAATTATTACATTTTAGACTTTGATATACATGAGAAGAATTAGTAACAGGATTATTTTCATTAGGTGGAGTTCCTGTAGTAACATGAGCTGTTATAACAAGACCTGAAGCACCGGTCATAGTGCTTATTGTAGCTGGAGCATATACTGAATTACCAATTTCGAATAGAGTAGTTCCATTAGTAACACATTTACGTAAATTACCATTTACATATTTAGATGCACTAGGACTTGTAACATTAGCGCCACAGGCCATTATTAAAGTATTGCTTCCTGTTGATAAAATACCTGATGTAAAAGTAAGGTTATTATTAAGAGTTAAATTATTATTAATAGTAAGACCGGAAGCATTATTTAAAGTAAGATAATTAACTGAAAGAGAACCGGTATTAGTTATTTGTTGTGGAGTGCTACCATTAAATGTAAGAGTGTACGAAGAACCAGTTGTGAATGCTGTTCCTGTACCTACAGTAAGATTTCCACCAATTGCTAAATTAGCTCCTGTAGTTGCTGTAGCTGATCCACTTAATATAAGATTCCCACCTACTGTAGTAATAGCACCAAAAGTTTCAGCACCTCCACTTAATGTAAGATTTTGATAGGAAGTTACTTTTAAAACCTGACCAGTTCCTGTATAATTTACTAAATTCCCGGGATAAGTTGACGCATCAAGTGTAACAATCATAGTTGTAAAACCACCATAATTTAATGTTCCTGAATTTATTAAAGTACCACCTCCATTTATTAAAGGAGAAGGAACACTAACGGTAGGGTTTGGAATTGTTAAAACTCCATAGTTTGTATAACTTCCTGTTATTTTTACATTTGAAAGCACAACATCACGTGTCCCTGATATACTCTTTGATGTACCAGAGAATGTATGTTGAGTATTTTGAAAAGTAGAAGTAGTAGCATTATTAGTAAAATTACCTCCAAAATTAAAAGCTGCAGGATATAAGTTTGTTGTCTCGTTCCATATCCCATTAATAGTAACATCACCTAAAAAAGTAACATTTGGACCAATGCTTGTACTTGTACCTCCAAAATTAACACCTCCATTTATTAAGGTAGAACCAGATACAGTAAGAGGACGTTTGTCAATAAAACTTCCTCCATTATCAATTGTAAGTGAACCTAAAGTAACAGCAGAAACGCTGGCTGTTGAAGAACTAAGAGTACCACCATTGATAATAGTCACCGAACCAGTTTGAGTAATAGCAATTGAAATCTCAACTGTGGTTCCTGCCGCAATAACGACATTATCACTAGCTGCCGGTACTGCTCCACCCCAAGTAGCAGTTGAATTCCAATTTCCATTGGCAACACTGGTTTTGGTAACCGGTGGATTAGCATTAGCATTCAAGCTGATGCCTAATAAAAATGTTAACATTATAGCAACAGTAAATAAACTGTTCCTAATTTTGTTAATTCTTAAAATAAATGTAAAATTATTCATAACTGTAAATTATTTATTAATGAATGTATTTGTTTTTAATAAAAATCTAATTAATAATTGAATTTTGTGTGTGTTTAATAATAAAATTCGCCCCGATTTTCGGGGTGATGCCTTGTTTAAATTTTTCATAATAAGTTATTTGTGTATGTAAAATATCATTGTATATTATTTAGTCTAAAAATTATGGTAAAAGTAGTTCAAAATTTGATATAATTAACATCTATTATAAAATAAATTGTTAAATTTTTGTTAATTTTATTTAAGAACCCCTTTCAGCCATTAAAAAAGTATAAATATCAGTTTTATTAGTCCATAATTGATCTTGTAATTTAAGAATCCAAAATAGACTATTCCTTCTGTATGATTTTAAAATTAAAATTGTTTTCAACTATCATTTTTTCTTAAAATATTTATAAAAATTCAGATTGTAAAATTACTTATAAAAACAAAGCCAAATTCATTTCCTATATTAAGTTTTTGTAATTTATCACCAAATCTATTTTCATAGCTTAAAAAACAAACTCATTTATTATTTTGTTCAAAAGGGGGAACGAATACAAATTTAGGTGTACCTATATATAATATTGTATAGATCCATTTCGGGGATATGCTTTATGTAATTTTTTAAAAAGGCTTCTCACAAAAGAGTGAGAAGCCTTTAATGTTTTACATATATATATTGTATACTTACTTTTCCGGTTCAATAATTGGGTCAGGGGGGATGGGAGCCACGATTAACTTAAGGCTTATATTTAAATTAAGGACATCCCCTACTCCTAGCTCAACATTATTTTGAGTGTGTATTTGATAAGCCGGCTTTTTGCAAGTAATAGTATATACACCGGCTTTTGCAAATTGCAAAACATCTGTACCATCAATATTGGTTTGCGTTGCTTCGCCGGTTTCGACAATTAAAACATTTACCAAATATAAATCTTCTCCAGTTATAGCATCGGTTACTTTTAAATTAACGGTGGCTTCTGCTTTTTTATGATGAACTCCAAAATGAATTATCTTGCGAGAAGATTTGTATTGATTAACAAAATCGGGAGCTATATCTAAATAAGTTTCTACTAAAGGATCAATTTCTAACTTAAGTTTAGCTTTAATGCGGGTAAGTTCTTTATCGATGTTTGCGGTGGCGACTACAACAGCTGCTTGTTGAATTCTATGTTTGTTGAGATCATCATCAAAAATATCTAATCTGGTTTTTACGGCAGTGGTATCGTCAGCAATAATATTGAAAAGAATTAATGGAGTTTCCAAAACAACTGCTGCATTATAAACTATGGTTGCATAAGCTACCAATTCGTCATCTGCCAAAGCTTCGATATCTGAATTAGATTTTTTAATAGAATTAAAAATAGTAAAGTCTTGCTTTGCGTTGGCGTAAGCAATAATTCCGGACTTTACTTTAATAAGAGGCTTAATTAGTAGCTCTCGATCCTTCAGCTTTGTTTTAGTTTCATCTTTGCTGCCGGTTACTTGTATTACCTGTTGGGCTTTTAGGTAATCGGTGCTAGTTTTGAGTTCAGCGGTAAAGCTTGCCATTGTAGCATTTGTAAGCCAAGTAGGTTTGTTTTTGATAAGACAACCATAAGTTGCACTTATCATCTTGATACTGTCGTCTTGAATGTGTTCCATTATATAAATTTATTAATGATTAAAAACATTTAAAGTAGTAGCAAAAGTAATTAGTTTTCTACTCTTAGTTTGATAATAGTGTTATAAATATTGAAATAAGTTATTAACATCTATTTAAAAGCTACTTACAAAATCATCGCAATATCTTGCATCCTTATGAAAGTTGTATTAATAAATTTAATGACTAGCTCCAATATTTAGATGTGGTATATATATAATATTGTATAGGCTTTTTAAACTTTAGATTTATTGGCTCTAATATCTATTTTTTCGATTTGCATTTGAAATAAGCTTAAGTAAATTCATTTATTCATTAAATAAATAAAAACTACAAGCAGTAAACTGTGAGGGGGCTTCAATTAATTGATATTTGTTTTTATTAATACCATGATTGTTTTAATTAAGAAGATAATTGTGCACATTAATTGGGTATTTGTTTTCATTCATCGGATATTTGTTTGCATATATTTGATATTTGTTTGTATTCATCGGATATTTGTTTGCATATATTCCATATCTTTGGTGTTTATTGGGTTATTTGAGTTTATTTATACCATAATTTTTAGTATTTATTTTTTGAAATGAAAACAAATATTTTATTTTTGAAAACAATAATTTTATCAATAAATAAAATAATTTAAAAATTAAAAACATTAATCTTCTGATTTTCTTTTATTTTTATATTATTATTAAAAGATATTTTTTTAATAAAATAAAAATTATCAACTAAATCATAAATAAACTGCATTTGTTAGCAATAAATCGTAATTTCGCAAAGAATTATCGTCCCATTAGAGGCCCGATAAATCTACAAAATGTTAAATATTAAATTAAGCAAAACCCCATGAATGATATAGAAGAAATTTATTTTAAGATGTTTGTATGCGTTGAAGGGACTTTATTTAAGTTTAAACCGGTGTGGCTGGGCAATCAAAATATTATGGAGTGTTATGATAGTTTGGTGCTAACTAATAAGAAATTGAAGAAGTTCTCGGTCACTAAGCTCGACAACCCTAAAGGTTTGACGAAAGGGAAAGGTGTTTTGCGCAGCACGCTTACTCAGGAGGCTTATGCTATAAAGCAGGCACTGGTGCTGTATTATCAATCAAAGGGCCTGACGGAAGAAATAGAACTCATCAGCTTCAGTATCTCTGACCTAAAGCATTTAACGGAGGATGCTTTTATAAATACGGTTGCCGACATAAGCGAACAGGCTACTCCTCTTGCTGTTTTTTTGTTCCCTCACTGGATTACTCAAGTAATGATTGACAAATTGGCTGCTGATGTTGTTAGTTTTAGAAAACTTATAAAGCAATTGAAGCTCGCAATAAAAAAGCAGTCGAGCCTGCTTAAGTTTACAACTAAAGAGATTAAAGATTGCAGACTCATGCTTCGCAATAGATTGGACATCGCGATAAGCATATTTAAGGAAAACAATAAAGACTTTGTAGTGAATTATTTTTTGGCGAGAAGAAGACTGAAGAAACCGGGCAAACACAGGACTTACAAAGTAACGATAAGCGGAAAAGTAATAGATAGTATTAATAAAGAAGGACTAATGAATGTGAAGGTGGACGCCGGTGCAAAAAACATACTTACTACTACCGATATTAAAGGATGTTATGAAATTAAGATCTTCAAAAAGGATGCTAACGAAATCAGGTTCTCCCTTTTGGAGAAATACAAGGAAATTTCGGTGGCGATACCTAAAAAGTTTGTAAAGAATAAGGTTGAGATAAATGTTGAATTGGTAAAAGAGCAAGGGAGCGACATAGCGAAAGAGCAAGTGGATATAATTCCGCCTGTTAATCCTATTATAATACCAAAAATAAATCCCGTAAAGGAAATCTAATGTAAATTTTAGTTAATGCTCTTACCAAAATCTTTAAGATTTGTAAGAGCATTCAGTATAAACTCTTAATCTTTGATAATAGAAATAAGTTTATAAGCATCAGGTGTCTTAGGTTTAGGCACATCGAAACTCAATAAATCGTCACCATTTCTATAGAAAACGAGAATTGAAGTTTGTTTGGTTTTAGTGAAGCCTTTGCTTTCTATTTCTTCTTTTGTGTAGGCATTACCTGCAACAAATTGCTTTTCCATAGGTGTTATATTTAACATTGTTTTAACAATTGTGCAAAGGTACTCTAAAATTTCACAAATAAAATAAAATTTATAAATAATTCTGAATTTAATTTTCAAAATGGCTTTTAACTCTTAACTAGTTTATGAAATTATATTCAAATTTATTTTATGTTTATTACATTTCCTTTAGCACATTAGCTAGGTTTTAAAACCTGGGTATTCACTACCTTTTTAACTCTTGTTATTTTTTCTACTCCAAATAGAAATAATTTATGTAATTTTGTAGATTAATTTTTACAAATGGAAGAGAACAATAATGAGAAGAACATATTCTTAAGTAGAGGCTGTTGTAAAGCCCCTAATGTGAATACCGGTTCTGAAGATTTTTACCAACATGGATGTTGTAAGCTAGATGCTCACGACTGGCTCAAAGATATAGACAAACCAGACAATAAGTTAGCTTTTGATCATATTGAAGTACGTTTTAAAAACAGCAGAAAAGAGTTCTTTAAAATAACTGATGATATAGATTATCAAATAGGAGACATTGTAGCAGTAGAAGGATTACCAGGTCATGACATTGGAATAGTATCACTAACAGGTGATATTGTTAAAATGCAAATGAAAAAGAAGAATTTTGATATTAAGAGCGCAGAAATCAAGAAAGTCTTTCGCAAAGCACGTCCTAGTGATGTTGAAAAATGGGTGTCAGCAATAGGAATTGAAGACATTACCAAAGATAAAGCCCGAAAGATAGCATGGGATCAGAAGCTTAATATGAAGCTTAACGATGTGGAGTATCAAGGGGATAACACTAAAGCTACTTTCTACTATACAGCCGAAGACAGAGTGGATTTCCGTATATTAATCCGATTACTTGCTGAAGAATTTAAAGTACGTATTGAGATGCGTCAGATAGGTGTAAGACAGGAAGCAAGCAGATTGGGTGGAATTGGTATTTGTGGCAGAGAACTTTGTTGTTCTACATGGTTAACCAATTTCAGAACAGTAAGTACTAACGCTGCAAGAGTTCAACAGCTATCCTTAAATCCACAGAAGTTAGCCGGACAATGTAGTAAACTGAAATGTTGCCTTAATTTTGAGCAAGATTCTTATGCGGATGCTTTAAAAGATTTCCCAAGAAATGATATTGATCTTCATTTTAAAAGTACAACTGCATATTACATTAAAACAGATGTTCATAAAGGCACTATGTGGTTTGTACCAAAGGAAGATTCCGGTCATTTTGTTGAGTTTACTAAAGAAGATGTTAAGAAGATTATTGAAATGAATAACAAAGGTCAAAAGCCTGACAGAATGGAAGAGTTCTCTCTAAAGAAAGAGAAGAAACAAGCTTTTGACAAGACAATAGAACAAGAAGATGTTACTCGTTTTGATAAGAAAAGGAAATAAAATAGAAGTATCTTCGTTTTTAGTTTTAGTTATTTAATAAATATCAATGAAAATAAAGAAAATACTTTTGCTGCTTATAACATCTTTGCTGATCATTTCGTGTGGTAAAGATGTTGTAACAGATGAAAGTCTTGATGTGAATGAAAAAGGCTGGAATGTTAATGAGAAATTTAATATCTCTGTTAATATAACTGATACTCTTTCTTCGTATAATTTCTATGTTAACCTTAGAAACACTACCGATTATAAATATAGTAACTTCTTTTTCTTTGTTAATACTACCTTCCCTAATGGAAAGATAGCACGTGACACTCTGGAGTGTATGCTAGCCAATCCGGAAGGCAAATGGGTTGGGAAAGGGCATGGAAAAATTAAAGATAACCGAATACTTTTTAAAGCACATGTGCTGTTTCCGATGAAAGGGACTTACAAATTTGCTATAGAACATGGCATGCGTGATTTAAACATAGCAGGTATTAAAAACATCGGGCTTAGGATTGTAAAGAATAAGAACAAATAACTTCAATATAATTGCATGAATAATAAATCTAAAGGCGGGAATAAGTTCCATTTTTCCATTAAACGTTTTTGGTTGATATACACATCTATCTTCTTCTTCTTTGTATTACTTTTCTTTTTTCTTTCGATGGGTTGGCTAGGTTTTATGCCTAAGTTCGAAGACCTGGAGAATCCAAAGAGTAATCTTGCCTCAGAAGTTATATCTGCTGACCAACAATTACTGGGTAAATACTTTATTGAGAACAGGTCTAACGTACATTATCAGGAATTATCTCCTCACCTCATCAATGCTTTAATTGCAACAGAAGATGCTCGTTTCATGGAACACTCCGGTGTTGACACTAGAAGTCTATTCAGGGTGTTGGGTAAAACAATTATCGGTCGTCAAAGAAATTCAGGTGGAGGAAGTACAATTACACAACAACTTGCTAAGAATCTCTTTCATCGCGAAAAGCATTCTTTCTTCTTGTTAACAATTCTTACTAAACTAAAAGAATGGATAGTAGCAGCTAAATTGGAACGTAATTATTCAAAAGAGGAAATCCTTGCAATGTATTTAAATACTGTTGATTTTGGAAACAATTCGTTTGGCATTAAATCTGCTGCACGCACCTATTTTAATAAATCTACTGATTCGTTAAAGGTTGAAGAGGCTGCTTTATTGATTGGTCTTTTAAAAGCACCCTCCTATTACAGTCCTATCAAGAATCATGACAATGCTATGAAAAGACGTGAAGTAGTTTTGAATCAGATGCGAAAGAATAAATATATAACTGATGAAGAATACGACTCCTTAAAGGTTCTGCCAATTGATATGTCGAGATATAGCATACAAGATCATAATCAAGGCTTAGCTACTTACTTTAGAGAGTACTTAAGACAATATCTTAATGACTGGTGTGCGAATCATAAGAAGCCTGATGGCTCTAATTATAACTTATATAAAGATGGTTTAAAGATATATACTACCATTAACTCCAAGATGCAAAGATATGCCGAAGAAGCAATGAAAGAGCATTTAGGAAAAGAACTTCAGCCTGCCTTTTATAAGCATTGGAAAGGTGTTAAGAACGCACCGTTTTCTCAGATGAATGTTGATGAAATCGAAGGTGTTTATAAAGCATCTATGAAAACTTCCGACAGGTATCATCATTTAAAAGAAGCTAATATGAATGAAGAGGAAATCATGAAAGCTTTCAATACACCTGTTGCAATGCGTATATTTACATGGCAAGGTGAACGCGACACTGTAATGTCTCCTTACGATTCATTAAAATATTATAAATGGTTTCTTCATACCGGACTTATGTCAATGGAACCACAAACAGGATACGTAAGAGCTTACATAGGTGGTATCAATTATAAGTATTTCCAGTTTGATAATGTTAAGACTGGAAAGCGACAAGTTGGTTCTACATTCAAACCTTTTGTTTATACTTTGGCTATGCAGGAAGGGGAGTTTTCTCCTTGCACTGAAGTGCCTAATTTGCCGGTTACATTCAATCTTCAGGACGGTAATACATGGACTCCTCACAATGCAGATGATAAAAGAGTAGGTGAAATGGTTACACTTAAGTGGGCATTAGCTAACTCTGTTAACAATGTCTCTGCTTATTTGATGAAACGTTTCTCGCCTGCTGCAGTTATAAATATGGCTCGCAAACTAGGTGTTACCAGTCCTATTGATGCAGTTCCTTCTATCTGTTTAGGTACTGCTGATCTTTCAGTATATGAAATGACCGGTGCAATGAGTGCCTTTGCTAATAAAGGTGTGTTCGTTGAACCTATTTTTATTACTCGTATTGAAGATAAGAATGGTAATATTCTTGAAAGTTTCATACCTAAACAACAGGAAGCAATGAACGAACAATCAGCATTCTTAATGCTTGAGCTAATGAAAGGTGTTGTTGAGAGTGGAACAGGTGCCCGTCTTCATTATAGATACAATGTTACTGCTCCTGTGGCAGGTAAAACAGGTACTACTCAAAACAATTCCGACGGTTGGTTTATGGGTATCACTCCTAGCATCACTACAGGTGTTTGGGTAGGTGGCGAAATACGTTCTATTCATTTCCGCAGCATTAATCTGGGGCAGGGTGCTAATATGGCTTTACCTATCTGGGCTTTGTATATGAAGAAAGTATGGGCAGACAAATCACTTAATGTACAACAAAATGATTTTGATAAACCTGCTAAGGATATGTCGGATAGGATTGACTGTAAAAAGTTTAAACAGGAGATAAGAAACGAACGAAACGAATTTGATTTCAGCGATAAGTACTAAGCTTTAGTAAATATGAAGATAGTTTCTTATATCAAATCAAATCATTATAAAGTCCTGTTCTTCACCCTACTTTTTGGTTTGATAATCTACAAGCTTAAGTTCCTCAATTTACCTTTCTTTTGGGACGAATCATGGGTGTATGCGCCTTCTTTAAGAATGATGCACGACAATGGCCCATCGATGATGCCTAATGTAATACCTGTTGAGTATTCGAGAGGACATCCTTTACTGTTTCACTTTTTAGGGGGTGTATGGTTGAAGATATTTGGCACAAGTCTTATATCATTTCATAGTTTTGCTTTATTTATATCAGTACTAGTAATCATAGCATTATTCTTTTTTACCAGAGCATTCTTTAATGAAAAAATAGCATTACTCAGTTCCTTTTTATTGATGACATTGCAGATGTTTATCATCCAATCTTCGTTTGTGCTGCCCGAAATGCTGCTTACATTATGGATGCTTTGCTCGGTATATACTTTCTTTTTAAAGAAATGGTGGTGGTTTATCTTAAGTTCAACGGCCTTGTTATTAACCAAAGAAAGCGGTTTAGCATTAATAGCTGCATATTTCTTTTATTTAATAATAATAATACCTTTTATAGATAAATCAATCACAATAAAAGAGCGTTTAAAGATGATAGGCATTGTCTTTATACCTGTTTTAATTGCTTTTATTTGGTTCTTAATCCAACATATAAAAATGGGATGGTTCTTGTTTCCCGAACATTTAGGAATGATGACTTTTAAATTAAGAGAAATCTATGATAAGATTGGTTCTTTCTTTACTTTCGTCTTTAACAGAGAGGGAAGACTTGTTTTAATCATACCATTAATCTTATTATTATTACAATCTATCCTGAAAAGAATATTCATTCGTCATTGCGAGTTTACGAAGCAATCTATTTTGATTGTGAGATTGCTTCACTTCGTTCGCAATGACGGTAAAATAAAATTCGATAATAGCAAAGCACCTTTCGTAGTCTTTACAATAATTTTTATATTAATATACTTTGTTTTTTCATCCTTAAATTTCTTCACTTTAAGATATTTATTGGTGCTGTTTCCATTGGTTTTCGTTGTGATTTCTTATTATTTAATAAAAATATTTGAGATCTTTAAACCGTATTTAGCTATTGTAATTATTACAATATATATTTCGATAAATGCTTACGAACAATGGACATCAGGTGTTCATGATTGTAATCGGCATTATGTTGATTTAGTTTATTCGCAGAAACAACTAATTGATTATCTAAGAATAGAAAATAAAGCTAACTTAAAAACCTATGCTTCTTTTGTGTTTTGTACAAATATGGGCTCCTATTATTCAGGTTATGTAAAAAAAGGAGATGAAATATATGTAACTAACGATCTTAATGATACTACTACCAGATATTATGTATATAATAATATGGAGAATGCAGCTTTTGAAGAAGATACAATCATAAGTAAAGGAGTTACTTTGATAAAAGTAATTAATTATAGTAAGGCTTGGGTAAAAGTTTATAAGAAAAACAATTAGGGATGATACATAATAAAAAAATTGTCATAGTATTGCCTGCTTATAATGCAGAAAAAACTTTAGAACAAACATATAAAGAGATACCATTTGATATTGTTGACGATATTATTCTGGTTGATGATAATAGTAAGGATAATACTGTCGAAAAGGCTCATCAACTTGGCATACAACACATCATTAAACATGAAATAAACAAGGGTTATGGTGGCAATCAAAAGACTTGCTATAATAAAGCTTTAGAGTTGGATGCCGATATTGTGATAATGTTGCATCCCGATTATCAATACACTCCCAAACTTCTGCATTCTATGGCTTACTTGATTGCTAACGATGTTTATCAGGTAGTTTTGGGTTCGCGTATTCTTGGGAGAGGAGCTTTGAAAGGTGGTATGCCATTGATTAAGTATGTTGCCAATCGTTTTCTTACCTTAATTCAAAATATATTAACCGGACAGAAATTATCAGAGTATCACACCGGTTATCGTGCTTTCTCAAAGGAAGTTTTGAATGTTATTAACTATAATATTAATTCAGACAACTTTGTTTTTGATAATCAAATGCTTTCGCAGATAATATTTAAAGGATATGAGATTGCCGAAATCACCTGCCCTACCAAGTACTTTAAAGAAGCGTCTTCTATTAATCTAAAGAATAGCACTATTTATGCTATTGGAGTTCTTAAAACTTCAGTAATTCATTTCCTTAACAGGATTAAGCTTATGAATTCGAAGTATTATAGATAAATATCTCAGTTATACTAATAATTTTAGGTAACTGTTTTACTTCTTCTGACTTATACTTTTTACAGCACTGTTCTTCTGAAGTTGTATTTGAATATTATTTTTTAGAACAATAGCTTTTTCTTGTTTAGGATCTAATTTTAATACTATATCGCAATCATTTATAGCACCTGTTAGATCTTTCATCAACTGCTTAGTTACAGCCCTATCGTAATAAGCATCAATATAATTTGGATTTATCTCAATAGCTTTATTAAACTCAGTAATTGCTTCTTGATAATTACCCATTTTACCTAATAATATCCCTTTGTTATTATACACTTCAACAAAATTTGGCCTAATATTTATAGCTTTGTTGTAATCTTCAATTGCGCCGGTATTGTCGCCAATATTTGCTTTTGTAAAACCTCGTGCATATATCGCATCTGCATGGTTTGGAAGAATATCAATAGCTTTATTATAATCATCAATTGCACCATTGTTATCTCCATTGCTAGCTTTAGCATTCCCTCTGTTAAAGTAGGCGTTTGCATAATTAGGCATAAAAGTAATAGCTGAAGTAAAATCCTTAATAGCACCAGGTTTATCATTCAATTGTGATTTAACCAGGCCTCTGTTATTATACACATCTGCATATTTAGAATCAATTGCAAGTGCTTGATCATAATCCTTCATAGCACCTTTAAAATCTCTTTTATTGCTCTTAATGTTTCCCCTGTTATTGTATGCTTCAGCGTATCCCGGATTAAGTTTAATGGCGTTATTAAAATCTTCTAATGCATTATCAAAATCATTTAAATTTATTCGTTCATTACCTCTGTTATTATATATAAATGCAGAGTTAGTGTTCTGAGAAATTGCTGTATCATAAAAAGTTTTTTGATTAACATAAGCTTGTGATTTAATAAAAGTAAAAGAGCTTAGGAATATAATAATAACAACTACCAAACTTGTTAATTTTATATCCTTTTTATCCAACCATTTCTTTGGGATTATATACAATACAAACAAAAGTATTCCTACTAAAGGCAGAAAGAATCTATGATCCAGATAGTCTATATCAGGTGACTTGTAAAGCATTGGTGGGAACATCAATATTGCGAACCAACTTATGCAAAACATCTTTTCTTTTGGTAATCTTTCCTTATTTTTAATAAATAATATAATTATTGACACTAACAATATTACACCTATTAATGTATTTAAAACAGAAAAAAACGGTATTGGAGCAATATCCGAAGGGATAAAAAATTTAGCTAATGATTCGGGGATTATTCTTAAATTAGCTATTAAAGCTGACAGTCCAAACTCACTGTCGCTTTTGTTAATGCTTACAATTGCTTTTGATCGCACCCACATCCAAAACAATCCTGATAAAGCATACAACAAGATATTAATAAGATATCGCTTTTCTAAGCTTTTTTTATAATGAAAGATTAAATAATAAGTGATGAAAAGAAATGGCAGAAATGCGGCTGTTTCTTTACAAAACAAGGCTATTGTAAATGTAAACCAATGCAAAACTAAATAGATGATCTTTTTGTTTTGCAGATAATCTATTAAAAATATAAATGTTAATAACGAAAACATTGTTAATTGCAAATCACCTCTTGCGGGTATCCAAGCTACAGAAGATGTAAAGAGTGGATGCAAACAAAATATCAATGAGCTTATTAACGCTACTTTAATAGGTATTAACAGACGCTTAAGAAAAAGGAAAAGCAAGCCGGCAATTAAACCTATGAGCAATATATTAGTTAAATGATACATCCATGTTTCGTTAACTCCTGATAGCTTTATATCTATCATGTATGATAAAGTTTGCAAAGGACGATAAAATGAACCGGGCTTATTGATAAATGCATTTGTAAGAAAAGCTTTGGAAGCATTGCCCCATTTACTTAAAAAATTAATATTATTAAGTATAATACCATTGTCATCAAAATGTGTAAAGCCATACTTAAGTGTTTGGATGTATAATAATACCGGTGCAAAAAAGGCTATTACAAAATATAATATGCTTGTATTTTTCTTCTCCTTAATATTAATTGAATCTTTGCTAAGATTATTAATATTTTGTTGTTGATATTTAGGATTGCTCTTTTTCATTATAGTATTTGAATATTAAACTAATTAAAGATTCTATTTTTCGGCAAAGGTAGTTAAAAACAATTAACAATTAAAAATTAAGAATTAATAATTAAAGATTCTTTCCTGTCAGGTTTTTCCGTCCTGTCAGGTATAATTCATTGAT
>JBAXLO010000113.1:0-14454 GCA_037134755.1 Bacteroidota bacterium
GTAGCTGCAATATTAGTATATGTAGTACTATTCCACCAGAAAGCAGCAGCACGAGCACCACTTGTCATATCACATTTATTGATAAAGATATTGTTTCTTAAATCTAATAAAGTAGGAGTAGCAGTTGCAAATAAACATGCAGAAGTATTTGTGGCAGCAGAACCAGTATACTTTAAATAAACAGTATTATAATATACATAAGCTGTTAAAAGATTTCCTATTTTGATACCATCAATAGCTGGAGTCGTTGTACCTGCAGGATTATTTAAATCAGAGATAAAGTTATTGTAAATATAAGCAGTTGTAGCTACAGTAGTATTAATAGCAATACCATCAACTACTGCTGTACCTACACAATTAAAATTATAAATATTATTATTATAGATATAATAAGTACCAGCCGAATTAGTATAGAAACCTTCTATACCATAAGCTCCCGTATTAGTAGTGTTAATATTAAACTCCTGATTATTGTAAAAATATAAAGTAGATTGAACAGCTCCAATTCTACATAAATTGGTATTACCACTTGTTTCAATAAAATCTCGAAGAACACAATTATGTATATAATTATTCCCTGTTGTTGTACCAACAATATTAAATCCATAATTCTCTGCTCCTATAACATCTTTGATAGTATCACCATAGAAATGGAAATTAGAACATGAAGCAGCTATTTGAATACCTACTAAATAACCACTAGTAGTGGATGTAGATTTTACACTATCAATAAGTGTATTAAAAATCTGTAAACTGTCCTGATATGAGATATTAACAGCATTTGAAGTATAAGCAGCTGCATAGCCAATATTTTTAATTACACTATGTCCACCATTTATTGTACCTATTTCGTTTCTTTCGTCATAATATGAAGTAACACCTGTAAATCTAACTCCATAAAAAGCTTGGTTTATTGTGTTATTATAAAACTTATTATGACTATTAGTACCACTAGTAGAAGTTGCAATTGATCGCAAATAAATTCCATTTACAGATGTATTAGAACTATTGCTTAATGTTATATTACAATTCTTTATTGTATTATAATTACAACCATTTGTTGCTGTTCCATATAAATATACACCATATTCAACTGCAGTACCGACATCTGTAATATCTATTCCATCAAAGGTAATATAAGAAACACCATTTAACCAAATACCAGCATCAGTTGTTGCAGTAGATCCTGTTATATTTAATACTGGATTAGGACCTATACTATCTTTCTGGAAAACAATTGGATTTGCAGTAGTACCTGAAGTAGTTATTTTTAATCCATAAGGGTTTGATGTAGTACATGTAAACGACCATGATTGTCCGGCTGTAACATTAAATGTAACAGGACCTGAATTACCTAATATGTTAAGAGCATTTAAGGCATCATTAAAGTTATTAAAGTTTGTGCCACCTGTTGCCTCCCAAGATTTAATAGAATAAGTTCCACTTAAAGGAGTAAGAGTTGTAGTCTGAATTGTATTAGGTGAAGTTGTAAGGTAGAGTGGAGTGGTTCCTGTACAATTTGAATTAGCTGAAAATATATAATAATGATATAGAGTGGAATTTGCACGCCCATTATCTGTAAATGTTAAACCTGTCTGATAAGAAACAACAGTATCAGTTCCTATTACGTTTTCTGCTGAATATAATGTACCATTCAAAGGAGTTGGTGTAATACCTGTAGTATTTCTTACAATTAGATAATGATCAGCTCCGGGTGTACCTGTGGCAGCTGTAAAAGTGCCTGAAACACTAGTAGTAGTTGGAGTTAATATTAAATTGGTAGATTGATTAGCAGGTAAAACACAATTAGTGTAAGTGTTAGCAGTAAGTGGAGATACAGATAAATAAAGTGGCCCGGCTGAACAAATTGAATTAGCTGCATAAACCCAATAATAATAGTGAGTCCCTGAAACTAAATTTGTATCATTAAAAGTTGAATTAGTTTGATATGCTATAACTGAATCAAGAGAACTTATTGTAGAAGTACCCGGAGTGTAAGACATTCCATTAACAGGAGCGGTTGGAGTAGAACTTAATGTACTTCGTACTATAAGGTAATGGTCTGCATTTGGTGAAGGGTTATAAGAGCCTCCTATTGATGTAAGTGTGGGAGTTAAATTCAAAACAGTAGGTTGTGTAGTAGGTGTAACACAATTAGTATAAATACTTCCTGAAAGAGATGATGTATTATAAACAGGACCTCCTATGCAGGTTGAGTTAGCAGCATAAATGTAATAATAATAATGTGTACCTGTAGTAAGTCTGCTATCTGCAAATGATAGACCGATTTGATAAGCAATTATAGTATCACCTAATGCATCATAAGCATTACCGGCAGTATATAATGTCCCGTTGGTAGGAACAGCTGGAGCAATACCTGTATTATTTCGTAGTATCAAATAATGATCTGCATCTACTGATGCTGTATAAGATCCATTAATTGTATTAAGACCGGTAGTAGGAAAACTTATGTTAGTTGGAGGATTAGTTGGAGCAACACAAGGTGTATTGCTTAATGTTACTACATAATTTGAAAGTGGAGATAATGAAGTTAAATACATTGGACCTCCTGTACAAATTGAATTAGCAGCAAATACAAAATAGTAGTATTGAGTATTTGAATGTAAAATAGGATCAGTAAATGTAGTTCCTGTTTGATATGAGATAACAGTATCAATACCTAATGTACTTCCATAAGAAAATGTAAAAGTGTTAATTGGCAACGTAGAACCAAACGTGCCTGAAGTGCTTCTGCATATCAGATAATGATCAGCAGTAGCTGAAGGTGTAAATGATATTGACACACTAGAAGTATCAGGAGTTAAAGTTAAAATTGTGGGTTGTGCTATAGGAGTTCCACAATTTGTTGTTGTATTTCCGGTAAGTGGTGCAATAGTATCATAGAGAGGACCACCTATACAATTTGAGTTTGCAGCATAAACATAATAATAATAATGTGTGTTGGCAGTAAGACCTGCATCAGTGAATGATAAACCTGTTTGATATGCTACAAAAGAACTTCCTGTTAACTGATTGCCGGCAGTGTATATTGTTCCATTAGAAGGGGCTGATGGAGCTGTGCCGGTATTATTTCTTACTATAAGATAATGATCTGTACTTGCTGAAGCTGTAAAGGTACCGGTAACTGTACTTGAAGTTGCTGTAAAACCTAAAGAAGTAGGCTGAGTGGTTGGAGTAACACATGCTGCTGTACTTTCGTAAGCACCAATGCTAGGGGGATTATTACGATTATTTCCAAGTATATCTGTTGTTATACCACTAATACTTGTTCCCAAATTATAGTTTGAAGGTTGAAGATTTGATGCAGAAGTAAAATTAGGATTCTGACTAACTGAATTCACATCTTGCCCTGTTGCACTTTTCCATGCGGCAAGGTCAGCACGATCAGCTGCACCGAAATTCCCTAATACTGCACCTGCAACATAGTAATTATTATAATCTATTGCAAGTGTACCTCCGGTTACTGCTCTGACAGCATAATGTATCCCTGTAGAACCGCCAGTACGATCATTTGCAAATATGTTATCCTTATAATTTCTTATACCTGTTGCAACGGTACTATATAATGCGTAAGTTGATGAAGTAGTTCCGCTTGCAGCTGTACCTGTTACTCTAACTGAGTTAAAGTAAATATTATTAGGTCCTGCTGATTCGTTAATACCATATATAAGATAACCTGTTGTTAAAGAACTACCACTATTATTTATCCCTAAACTTATTGAATTATTTGATATTGTTGATACACCTCCTACGTAACGCACTCCATATAATGAAGCTGTGGTAGAAGTAGAAGTTAAATTGAAACCATATATTTTATTTGTTGAAATAACATTATTTCCGCTTGAAGGACCTGAATAATATATTCCGCTTACTTGTACAGCGGCAGAAGCTGCTGTACAAGATAAATTATAAATGGTATTTCCACTGATAGTATCTCCGGCTAATGTATTGGATAAGTATATACCATTTGCAGTATTTGAAGTACCGGTTGAGTTTGTTGTTAAATTGTAAATCGTATTTCCTTTTATTGAATAATCAGGAGTAGAAGAACTACAACTTATACCGTATATTAAACTTGAAGAACCTCCACCTGTTGAATTAAGGTTAGCTATTGTATTATTTGAAATTGACTGAATTGTAGTTGCTGCTGTACCTACATTATAAAATATACCATATACTGCTCCATTAGTATTAGAAGTAATTGTACCTGTACCTGCTTTTGAACCTATGAGATTGCCATATATAATTGTAGAAGTTGCATAGCTTCCACCACTTGTATTCCCTATTTGTATTCCTCTACATCCTCCGGTTGCTGAAGTGCCACTTGTCATTGCTATTCCTGAAACGACATTGTTCTTTACAGTATCAATACCTGTACCACCATGACCGGGACACATAGCGGCAAAACTTGCAGATGAACCAAAAGATACAGTAATAGTACTTGTTCCGGTACTATCTCCAAAAAGATTATTACTAATAATCATATTCCCATTATTCGTTTGTAGCAAGCATTCAATATTAGTGCTGGAATAAGTTGAAGCAAAGTTTATGTTTTTAAATACATTTCCCTGGAAAGTATTATAAAGCCCTGCTGTATTATTAGTAGAAAAAATAACACTTCTAAGTTCGCCTGAAGTACCACCACCAGTGAAAGTATAAGGCGTCCCCGCGCATTGAGCTTGAGTACCTCCAAAATAATTATTTGTTACTGTAAAGCCAACTGTATTACCTGTAGGTGTAAAAGCCAAAAATTGGACAACAGCATTGAACGAAGTTCTGCTAACTGTTTGATAAAAGCTATTTCCTGTAACCGTCCAACCACTGTTCCCAACTCCTATATTAGTGCCACGCACAGCCAATGTAGTTGAATAGTAATCATAAATATTACAATTTGAAATTACACAGTTATCATTATATATAGCAGTAGTGGTTGAACCAACTGCATTTATACAATTTACAGGAGTAGTAGTTGAAGATACACCACAAACGTTGCAATGATCTATTGTGTTATTGTCATTTCCATTGGTTACCCCTGTACTGAAATTAATTGTACCTGTACCTGTGGAAGTACTTGCCCCCTTAATGCTACAATATTTTATAGTATTATTACTTGCATCGTTTATAAATTGGATAGTTGAAGTAGGAGCAGTACTTGATGTTGATAAATTAGAAATAATCAAGTCAGGGGAGCTTCCATTACCTCCTACACTTCCATTAATTGTTACATAATTTGCTCCACTAAGGTTTATTAGTGGTGCACCTGTAACTGTACCTGAAATTGTCAAACCTGTTACTGTTGGATAAATAAGCATACTTGTCCACATACCGGCTGCACCTGTTAATGCAGTAGTACCCGGTTCTGTTGTAACACTTGCAGTAATTGTTATTGTAATGGTTTTACCTGCCTGCGAAGTCCCGTTTAGTTTAGCAAATACTCCGGTAGTAGCTGTAGTAAATGTTGTGTAAGTACCATCTTGACCATTAGATCCACTAACAGTAATTTGCCCATAAGAATTTTGTGAAAAGAATAATGCTAAGGTTAGCATTAAAATCGAAAAGGAAATTAATTTTCTCATAAAAGTAATATTAGTTTTTAAAAATAAATAATTGCATAATATTTAATGCTATTTATAAATTTAACTTCAATGTGTATTTTTATAGTAAGTTTCATTAATACTTTTTTTAACAAAGTATCCATTAAACCCCCATAACTCCTCGATTTGAGTTATGGGGCATTTAATGTTAATTTACTTTCTATGAAAGATGCAAAATAACTACTAAAAAAACTGTAAAACAATACCATAATACAGGGTTTTTTATATAACGTATTTATGGGATAAGAGGTTGGAAGTTCCGGAAGCTCTTCAAACGTAAAATATCTATCTAAATAAATTATATTATCATTAATATAAGCTTATTATAATAAATGGATATTTTATCATACTAAAGAACTAAAAATAGGATAATAAATTTTAAAGCTTCATCAATTTGTGTTGGTGGAGCTTTTATTTTTTTATCTATTTCTCCAAATATGTGAAATAAAAAATAATATTGCTAATTAAATTAATTTTATTATTTTTGAAAAAAATTAATTAACAAAAAGAATATTTATGAAACGGATTAATAAACTTTACTTCTTATTACTTGCTTTGCTAATTATTACAAGTTGTGGGCAAGTTGCCAAAGAGGTAGCTAAAGATACTTTGAGCGGTACTTATGTAGGAAAAGTTAAATATATTTATCAGTACTCACTTTTAAATATTGGTATTAATGATGTTGAAAAAACTGAAAAGTGTAATGTAACAATTTATAAATTAAAAAAGACAACAACTATAAATACACCAGACGGATTAATTGAAATTAACGGAATAAGACTGCTTATAAATGGAGCAAGTTTTAATATTCCTGAACAAGAAATAACCAGTTCTTCAAATAATACTCTTGATATTATTGGTCTTTCAATAAACGAGGATACAGAGGGTAATAAAATGGATGGTGCAATTGATGAAAAAGATAATTTAAGTTTTGCTTTTTCAAGTAAGATATCTGTTAATGAATCAGGAGTTAAATATGAACTGCCAATAGAAACCGTTTATACATTAAAGAAAATAAATAAAACCAAATAAAAATTAATAAGGAGGAAACAGAAATGAAAAAAACAATCGTTCTTTTTATCTCATTAATTTGCATTTTAAATATTGCAAAAGCACAATGGGTGCGTACAAGTCTTGATAGTATTTATGAAGTCAAGGCATTAGCTGTAAGTGGGGGCAATATTTTTGCAGGAACTAGTTGGGGAGAGTATTTTTCAACAAATAATGGTAACAGTTGGAATGTTGTGTATAATTCAGGAGGAGGTACAACAGCAGGGCAATCAATATCTACATTAGCTGTTGAAGGGGACACTGTTTTTGCAGGTGGAGAATACCAATCATGGTATACCACAAATTATGGAAGTAATATGGAAGTAACAATTCTTACTAATGTTTTATCATTAGCAGCAAGTGGAAGTGAAGTACTTGCAGGTACTAATGGTCAAGGGATATGTATTTTTTATAATAATAATTTTCATCCATTAATTAATAATAGTCAATTAAGTATTGTTAATGCATTAGTAATAAAAGGGAATGATTATTTTGCTGGTAATTCTTCTGGTGTATTTATGAATGGGGCTGCAGTAAATAATGGATTAACTGGTGCTGTCTTCTCATTAGCAATAAATGACAGTAGTATTTTTGCTGGAACTTTACAGAATGGTATATTTTTATCAACAAACAATGGGAGTAGTTGGACTGCCGTAAATAATGGATTGCCACATAATACAAATGGTAGTTATCCTTCTATTTCTGCAATAACTATAAGCGGAAATACAATTTTTGCAGGAACTACAGGAGCTAATACTGGTTTTACTGTTAATAGTGGTGTGTTTATGTCAACAAACAATGGTAATTGTTGGACAGAGGTGAATACGGGTTTGACTGATACAAATGTCCTATCATTGGCTATAAACGGGGATAATGTTTTTGCAGGGACTTATAGTGGAGTTTGGAAACATTCAATAAGTGATTTAATTAGTTTGCCAGTTATAAATAGTACATCAAATGATACGATATGTAGTGGTGTAGCACAAAACTATGTTATAACAAGTACAGGTACTGACATAACATATACTTGGAGTCGGGCAGCAGTTCCAGGTATAATTAATGCAGCAGTTTCAAATCAGACGAGCAATCATATTACAGAAGTACTAACTAATATTACAACATTACCTATTAATGTGCAATATTTGATTACACCAATATTGAATACTTGTACAGTAGGTAATCAGTTTACATATACAGTAACCGTAAAACCATTAACTGCAAATGCAAGTACAATTTCAGGTAACACATTAGTTTGCAAAAATGAGAATATAACATACAGTGTACCTGCAATTGCAAATGCTACTTCATATATTTGGACTTTACCTGCCGGCTCAACAGGAAGTAGTGATTCAAATAGTATAATAGTTAATTACACCGATTCTGCTGTTTCGGGTAATATTACAGTTTATGGAAGTAGTTCATGTAACAATGGGACATCATCAACCTTAGCAATTACAGTAAATCCTATTGTTGCAAACGCAGGAATAATTACAGGAATTACAACAGTTTGTCAGGGTCAAAATTCTGTAACTTATAATGTGCCAGCAATTGCCAATGCCACTTCATACATATGGGCACTACCCACCGGAGCAACAGGAACTAGTACTTCTGATAGTATAATTATAAATTTTGGAACTACTGCTACTAATGGCAATATTATTGTCAAAGGTCATAATTCTTGTGGAGATGGAAACTCATCAGTATTATCAATAACTGTTAACCCACTCCCTGCAAGTGCAGGTATAATTTCTGGATTAGCAAAAGTTTGTCAAGGTCAAAATTATTTAACATATAGTATACCTATTATTGATAATGCAACAACTTACATTTGGACATTACCAAATGGTGCAATTGGAAGTAGCGACAGCAATAGCGTTATAGTAAATTATGATACTTCTTATATTTCAGGTATAATAAGTGTAAAAGGGACTAATTCATGTGGAAATGGTAATAGTTCAAATTTATCCGTAATCAGACACATACCTGATACTATTCCTATTTGTTATGTAGAATATGATACTTTAACACAAAAAAATAAAGTATTTTGGTCTTCCTTATCAAGTAATTCAACTGACAGCATATATATTTATTCAGAACTTACATTAAACAGTTGGAGTAAAATAGGGAGTACACTTTATACTAACAAAAATTACCTAGATTTAACAAGTGACCCAATGAACCAATCATATAGTTATAAAATTTCAGGTATAGACACATGTAATAATGAAAGTGTAAAGTCATCAAATCATAAAACTATTACACTTATAACAAGTTACAACCAGCTTAGTAATACTTATGGTTTTTCTTGGAGTGGTTATGAAGGTTTAGCTGTTTCGCAATATAATGTTTATGGAGTAGATGCAAACGGCAATGCAACAGTTATAGGTACTGTACCCGGTAATAGCTTAATGTATAACTATACAAATCCTAATCTTATATATGTAAATTATTTTGTAGGTTTTGATATAACACCTTGTGCAAGCAAAAGCACACATACAGTTAGATCAAACTATGTTGCTTCTGTTACGGCAGGTATAGCTGAGAATAATATCTCTCAAATAAGAGTTTATCCCAACCCCACAAAAGACAATCTTACAATAGAAACAAACTCAAATACTGAACAAAGGTTAGAAATAATAAACCTTATCGGGCAAACCTTATATACTAATAGTATAAATAAGAAAGCAACTATTAATATTTCCGCTTTCGCTAATGGAGTTTATATTTTAAAACTAAGTTCAGATAAAGAAACAGTGATAAAGAAGTTTGTAAAAGATTAGCGCTTCGGCTCCGCTCAGCGACCAATGCCGTCATTGCGAGCCCCAAGACTTACAGCCCACCAAGTAGTATGACAGAATATAACCACTAAGCGGTTTAGAACCGCTAAGTGGTAGCTATCCCGCTTAGCGGTTCCAAACCGCTTAGCGGATATATTAGAAAACGCAAATAGCACATTATATATACTTTGCGATATTCTGTCATTAGTAGGAGGTACAACGAAGCAATCTCATGTTATAAACCCAATTAGATTGCTTCGCTTTGCTCGCAATGACGTGATAATACAAAGAGCGGCTGCCTTTGATAAGACAACCGCTCTTTTGTATTACAATTTGAATTACTTCTTTTCATTCATAATTCATAATTATTTAGTAATTTTAGGCACTTTAGTCACTGTTCTTTTAACGAACCATTATCTTCTTAACTTCAATTTTGTCTTTATAGCTAACTTTGATGAAATAGATACCTGAAGCGTAGTTTGAGAGATAAATAGTATTATTCTCACCATTCCATTCAAATTCTTTAACAAGGTTGCCCATTAGATTATAAATAGTAACATTGCAGACATTCTCAGGTTTATTGTTTGCTGTAATATTAAAGATTCCATTTGAAGGATTAGGATAGATATTTAATTGTGAAATGTCAGTTGGGTTTAATTGATTAACCGAAGCTTGTACTTGTGGATTGACAGGTATTATTTCGTTTACAGCATACAATAATGACATAGGATTACTTGGAATAGTATCTTGTCCTAATTCCCAAAACATAACTCCACGTAAATGATTACTGACAGCATACTGTGTCTTAGTTTTAATGGTATTAACTCCATTGTAATAATATAGTTTACCATTACTTGTAACGGTATCCTGAGAAGGTAATACATTATACAAGTTTAAAGCCTGACGATATTTAATACTAGTGCCATCCGAAGGTGTACGTCCATAAGCAGGAAGCCCAATAACAATCTTATTGATACTATATCCGGCATTTACCCATCCATTAACCCATCCCTGCAATGTTGACATTGTAACTTGAGTGTTCTGACTTAGATATGCCCCATACGACATCAATTGTATGAAATCAGCATTTGCAAACTCAGAAACAAGACTAGTGTGAGTTGGTCCTATAGCTGCAGAAATTTGTAGGCTGGTTCCACTAAAAGCAGCTTTTAATTCATTAATAAAAAAGCCATATAGCGAATCGACAACACTGCATTGATAAGCTTCCCAATCAACAACTACTCCATCTATCCCATAAGATTGACAGAAATTCTTTATGTTGGCAATTAGATTAGCTCTTGATGTTGATTTCGTCATTGCTTTTTGAAAATATCTGGATTGTACCCATCCGCCAATACAAACAAAAATCTTAACAGCTTTAGTTCCTCTCCAGCTTATTAATGAATCCATGTTATCTTTAACTGAAGGAAGACTATCAAGAGAAGTGAAATTCCCGGGATTATCCAAAGTCCCTATTGCACCCAAAGAGTCAGTTGTCAGTGCAAAATAATAAACCTGATTGAGATAATTAAAAACATCAGGACTAATATTAGTCATTTCGTATGAAGGTAAATATCCTCCTACTATAGTATCAACAGGAAGCAAAGTGTCAATTGATTTATTACTATTAGTTTCGTTTGGTAGAATTGTATGTGCACTAAGTATATCTACAAAGCTAAATATCATAATAATTATAAAGAAAGCTTTGAGGAGATCATTAGTTAGAAATCTCTTTTTAGAATCGTTTTTCATTTTGAATATTATGTTTTTAATATTGCAAAATAACTATAATTAAAACTACTAAACAATACCATATTACAGTGCTTTTAATATAACGTATTTATGGGATAAGAGAGAAGAAGTACTTAGAGTACTTGGAGTGCCTTGAATACTTGGAATTGGAAAATAATAGATAACGTTTTTATACAGATATTATTCCATGTCTGATAGCATATTTTACCAAATCAACTATAGTATTCAACTCTAGCTTTTCAAATATATGTTTTTTGTGTGATTCTACTGTGTGGTATGATATATTTAATTTGTCAGCTACTTCTTTATAACTTAGCCCTTCAGCGAATAGTTCAATTATCTCAAGCTCTCGCTTTGTAAGTTCTTGACTGTTTTTTAACTCTTTAAATGTACTACCTTTCCCTCTTTTAAAGAAATTCTTCAAAACAGTATCAGAAATAGATTTAGCAAGATACTCATTCCCTTCATTAACTTCTTTGATAGCTTCTATTAGTTCTTCCCTTTGTATATTCTTGGGTAAATAACCTAAAGCACCGGCTTTAAATGAATCAATGACAGATTCATCATTAACACTTGCAGTTAACATTATGACTTTAATATTAGGGAACTCCTTGCTAATCTTTTCTGTTATTGCAATCCCAGACATTTTAGGCAATGAGATATCCATTAATAATATATCAGGACTTACTGTTAATAGTAAATTAAAAAGTTCACCCCCTGTAGCAGCTTCACCTATTACTTTTATATCAGGCAAACCCATAAGTAAGATATTCAATCCATCTCTTATAATATTATGGTCGTCAACCAAAACAATTTTAATTTCATTCATTTTAAACATTTTTAATTATAGAAAAATAAAATGTACTTCCAATACCAACTTCACTTTCAAACCATATTTCACCATCATTCTTCTCTATAAATTCTTTACAGAGAATTAACCCAAAACCTCCACCTTTTTCATATTGCCCATTTTTGGTCTCAAGTGAAGTCTCTAATTTGAATAATTTATCTTTGTCAGCTTCATCTATACCCATACCAGTATCAGATACTGCAATTATTATCTTATCATCTTTTTCTTTAGCACTGATATTTATTTTTCCATTGGCAAAAGTAAACTTTAATGCGTTATCTAACAAATTACGTAATACTGTTTTTATCATTCTTTCATCACCAAAAGCAAAAGAATTAGGTTCAATATTTGACTGCAAAATAATTGATTTTTGTTCCGCCGGTATAGTATATAGTTTTAGAACTGAGTTTATGATTGTGCTTAAATTAAACTTAGTTTTATCCATTATAATGTTGTCACCTTTAGCATTTAACCAGTCAGTAAGATTTTCGATTAAATTATAAATTTCAACTATTGACCTTCTTAGAGACTCTATCCCTTTTAATTTATGGATGTCAGAAAGTTTATAAAAATCATTCTCAATAAAACTGCATAAAGTAAGTAACGAAGATAAAGGGTTTTTCATATCATGAGTGATAACTGCAAAAAGCTTATCTTTCATTTTGTAAACTTCTTCCAGTTGATTCTTTTGTTTATTGATAAGTTCGTTCTTCTCCGAAAGAACTTTGTTTGCTCTTTGTTTAAGCCAATAACGAAAAAAAACAAAAATAACTAATAATGTGATAATAATAGAAATATAAATAAAAGTATCTCGAAGGTATATTTGTTTATTTATAGCTAACTGCTGAATTTCTGTTTTCTGACGAAGTATCTCGTTTTCATTTTCTTTTTCTTGAATGTCAAATTTAATTTGGAGCTCGGCTATCTTATCACTACTTTCTTTTGAATAGATGCTGTCATTTACATCCTTAAAACGTTTATAATAACTTAAAGCTTTCTGAAAATCGTTTTGCTGTACATAATATCTGGAAAATGATTCGTAAACATCTTTTAGCGTTTCTTTATTCTCTATTTTAGTAGCTATGGTTTGAGCTTTATCAAGATATTCTTTTGCCTTATCATAATTCTTTTTAGTAATATAAATATCCCCAATGCTACTTAAAATACCTGAAATTAATAATTCATCATCAAGATTCTTTGAGATTAAATATGCTTCCTCAAAATATTTCAAGGACATATTTATATTATTAAGTTTCTTATATGTTTCTCCAATGTCAGCTGATACATGGGCTATACTTCTATTATCATTCAACTCTTTACTAAGTTGCAATGCTTTTAAATTGTATTTCAATGCCATGTTATAATCTTGCATCTTACTATATGTGTTTGAAATATCATTCAGCGTATGAGCAATATTTAACTTGTGCTTAATTTTGGTTGATAATACTAATGCCTTTTCAAAATTACTTAAAGCAGTTTTATAATCATTCATAACCTGAGAAACAAGACCAATATTTGTTAAAGAGATACAAATAAGCAAAGTGTCTTTCTGTTGATTACTTAATGAAAGTGAACGTTGAAAATAAGATAAAGCTTTATCATAATTACAAGTTTGACCATATAAGACCCCTATTGTATTAATAGTCATAACCTGTTTATTAATATTTTTATTAGTTTTGTAACCATCAAGAGCTTGTTGCAGAAACTTTAGTGCTAATTTATATTTATTCTGATAAAAATAACTTGTTCCTAAATAACGGATGTAATCCATTTTTCTATTTAATCCATTATTCTCGTCTATTAATGATAATCCATAATTTGCATATTTAATAACTGAATCAGGGGAGCTGTTAATATAAAGGGAGTCTAAAAGATAACATATCTCTATTTTACTGTTAATAGTACTGCTTTTTAGAAGATTCTTAAGACTGTCAATCTTTGGTTGAGCTATAATAATTCCGGACAAATAAATAAATCCGAGTATAATAAATATTCTTTTAACCATAATATTTGATTATTAAAATGCAAAGTAACTATAATTATATCATAAAAACAATAACATAATACAGTGAATTAAAACTAACGTATTTATGTGATAATATTTAAACTTATTATGCAATATGATAAAATGGAATAAAAAACAAAAGCTCCACCAAAACTAAAGAGTCATATATTTCTATTATTGCTTCTGTCGCAAAAAGCAACAACGCAATGACGACACTTTTATATTAAAATGACTTATTAACTTGAGTTCATATATTATTATCAATAGTTTTTGTGTCATAACTTTTTATAATAGCTGATTTTATTGATGTTTTGAGCTATACCTTTGATTTATCATTTTATGTTTTATGGATTCGTTTTATGTTTTATGGATTCGTTAGTATGTTTTACCCTATTCGTTTTATGT
>JBAXLO010000114.1:0-14279 GCA_037134755.1 Bacteroidota bacterium
CCTGTTAGGTCTATATATATTAAAAAGTATTATTAATTAAAATTGTTTTAAAATCCCTTTGATTCAATAATACCAATTTCCTTTGGAGCAATCGACATTACAGGTATCTCTGAGTTTCTAATCATTTCCTGAGCTTCAGAGTCAATAAACTTTTCAATCCAACCAACTTCTTGTTGTGTCATAATCATAATTAAATCTATGTCACCTTGTTCTTCAGCATATTTTAAGATAATAGGCACAACAGATTTTTCTTTTTTAGATGTTTCTATCAATTCAGTATGACAACTAATGTTTCGCTCAAGAATATAATTCTCAACTTGATTTAGTTGAGATTTTATTTTAATAATATTTGCTTTATTATATTTATGTGATAAAGCTGACACAACTTTAATTGTTGAACCAAAATACTTTGCCATTTCAATAGCACGTGTAACCTTTTGACGAGTTTCATTTGAAATATCTAAAGGAAGCAAGATACTTCTACATCCTTCATGATGTTCGGAACCATTTATTGTAATTACCGGACATTTTGCCCAACGTACTATTCTATGCGTGTTAGCTCCGATTGTTTTTACATGCTCTGGTTCGCTATTAGTTCCCATAAGGATCATATGCGCATTAAGCATTTCTGCTATTTCTACAATCTTTGAAGAAACTCGTCCTTTAGCCAACATAGTTTTAATTCTAACACCACAAACTTTCCCAAACTGTGCCGATACTTCATTAAGTTTCTCTTGAATCTTATCAAAAACTTTAGTATCTTCTGTGTTATCAGAAAAAAGTTTTGAAAAAACTCCGGTCTCTTCGTGTACATACAAAAGCATAATATCATGCTTTATTAACTTAGCAATATGAGTAGCCTGTTCTAATGCAATTAAGGACTTCTGACTAAAATCAACTGGTACTAAAATTACTTTTTGCTCGTTCATTTATATGAAATTTATTATTTATTATACGACTTATTATTACTTTTGTAATAATTAACAAAAATACTAAAAAAAAGATTACAAATGACAAAAATAAAAGAATCTGAGTTAGTTTTAACTGAAAATAATACAGTTTATCATATAAGAGCACGACAAGAGAACGTTAGCGAAAACATTATTTTAGTTGGTGACCCTGGGAGAGTGCCTGAAATATCATCATATTTCGAAAAAATAGAATTTAAAATGATGAACAGGGAGATCTGCACTCATACTGGATTGTACAATAATAAAAGGGTAAGTGTTATTTCAACAGGTATGGGCCCTGATAACATTGATATTATAATGAATGAGTTGGATGCTATCTTTAATATAGACTTAGATAAAAGAGAAATTAAAGATCAACACACTACTTTAAATATTATCAGAATGGGAACATCAGGAGCATTGCAGCCTGATTTGGAAGTCGATTCTTTTTTAATGTCTGAATATGGTTTGGGATTAGATGGAATGATTCATTTTTATAAGGATGAAAAGAATATCTTTGAAAATGAGATGACAGAAGCTTTTATAAAACACACTTCATGGGCAGATAATTTGCCGACTCCTTATATTGTTAAAGCATCGGATATTTTAATAAATAAAATAGGAGAGGGGTTAAATAAAGGTATTACAGCAACAGCTCCCGGCTTTTACGGTCCACAGGGTAGAGAGTTGCGATTAAAATTAGCTTATCCTGATATTAATAGTAAAATTGAATCCTTTAGATTTAACGATAAGCGAATTGCAAATCTAGAAATGGAAACTTCTGCATTATATGGTTTAGGTGCCATGTTAGGTCACGAAACATTAACTGTCTGTGTTCTGGTTGCTAATAGAGTTACTAAGACCTTTAGTACTAATTATAAAATTGCAATGAAACAGTTAACTGATTTAATTTTAAACAGAATTACAGCATAAAATAATTTTATTTTAAACCTAATACTGCTTAGTTTGTTTTTAATATTCTATGAAAGATCTCAAAAAAAATAGTGAACTAAAAGCTTTAGTTAGTCTGTTGGACGAACCTGATGAAAGGATATATCTTGATATTAGAAACAAGTTACTTGATTTTGGTCCTGATGTTTTACCTGTTTTAGAATCTACCTGGGAAAATACCTTTAATGAAGAAGTACAGGAACGTATTGAATCTATAATGCATGTTATACAGTTTGATAAGATATATGAAGATCTTTCAGATTGGGTCAAAAAAGATGAACATAATTTATTAGAGGCTTATATAATTGTTTCCAGATTTCAATATCCCGATCTTGACGAAATGCATATTATTGAACAAATAAATAAGCTTAAACGTGATATATGGCTCGAATTAAATGAAAATCTTACTGCTTTTGAAGAGATAAAAGTATTTAATCGTGTGCTGTTTGAAATAAACAAGTTTACTGTTAATATAAAAGATATTCATCACCCACAAAATTCTTTTATTAATACTTTTCTAGAAACAAAAAAAGGCAATGCTCTTTCATTGGGAATACTATATATTATATTAGCACAAAGTCAGGAGTTGCCAATTTACGGAGTTAATCTCCCACAGAATTTTGTTTTAGCTTATACAAAAGATTTGGGACAGTTCGATGAAGAAGATGTGCTTTTTTATATTAATCCCGTTAATAAAGGAATCATTTTTTCGAGAAATGAAATCGATAATTTCTTAAATCAATTAAAAACTGAGCCTGAAAAGACTTATTATACTCCTTGCTCAAACTTAAGTATTATCAGACGTTTAATTAATAATTTAGTGTATTCTTATAATCATTTAGAAAAACCAGATAAAGTTGAAGATCTTAAGAAACTTCTTTCACTCTTTGAAGATTTGTAAAAAAAAGATGTTTTTTTAGTAGTCAATAACGTCTTGCTATTTAAAGACTTTGTCATTTTTAATTTTAATATCGTTTGTTTTCATTCTTTCAATATGAATATTCTTACCTAATACATCACCTTCAAAAGTGTTACCCTCTATTTTAACATCACTACAAGCATCAAACGATAATGTAAATTTATTATCTGAACTTGGCTTAAGTAGGTTCGTTCTGATTATTTTGTTTCCTTTAAAAGTTAATCCTCTTGTACTCTTTGCAAATAGAATAGGGTAGTCGTAAGTTTCAAAGATATTATCTTCGATACGAATATTCTTGTGAACAGGTTTATTAATATCTATAATAGTATTTTCGGGAGCAATTGCAATCACTGCATTTCCCGGACCTCCATTATAACCACAATCAATAAATTTATTTCCTTTGATCAATACATCCTTTACTAGTCCAGATTCAAACCAACTCATAGCATCATCTCCAATCAGTATTGCATTCATTCCCAAACGGAAAAAAGTATTATTTTCTATAGTTACATTACGTCTAGTAGTTAAAAGAATTCCTCTTGTATTTGTTCTCGAGAACTTACAATCATGAATATGTACATTGGGTGTCCAAGTAGTGTTTTCAATACAATCATTTGTTTCGATGCCTTTTAGTAAAGGTAATTCAAGTGTTAATTCTATTTCATAATCATTTAATTTATTAATAGCTTTTACTGTATTACTTCCAAAAACAGTTAGATCTTTAGCATGTATAAAATCAACTTCATCCCCTTTAAAGAAAGCATTAAAACCATAACTTTGTCCGTGCATAAAGCGGACAATAATCTTATTATCTGCTAATTGTTTTATTATACGAAGATGTGTACCATGAATATTAATAGGATCATCATGAGCACCGTTAAAAATACAATTATTAATATCAATTAAACCCCTACATCCAGAGAAATGCATAAAGTCTGCAGAAGAAGCTATTATCCTTCCTGAAGATGGATTTGGTGCACATACCACATGATTCATAGTAATGTTTTCACTAAATTGACTAACGATACCTAAACCATGCATATAATTCATATTAACATCAGTTAGAGTGATGTTTTTGCTATTTAAAATAAACATTCCAACTTGGTCACGGATAATATCTCTAACTGTAACTATATTGCCAATACTTGTACGAAAATCTTTTGGAATTTGAAATCTTAAATAATTAAAACTTATTTCTTCAACTTCACTATTATTAAAAATATTATTCCAACTACTATAATGCATTGTTTCAGTTGATGAATCAAGCTCTATTGTATGAAGTAATTTTGAACTCCAACTTTCTCCATACCATACAACATGTTTATCAATTATCTTATATTTAGAATCTTTATGAACAGCCAAATCCACATAATTATCTTTAATATTTACAATCTTAGCTTCAGACATTGTAGGTCTTTCAAAATCTATCGTAAGATTTGAAATCATAACATTTTCGCAACTATCCAAATCAAAAGTTATCATTTTACCATGATAAATAATAGTTGAACCAGAACCTTCTATCTTAAGATTTTTAATATTCTTTAAGAAGATACCTATAGTTTTAAACTTGGATGGACATTCTTCATTAGTAGAAGTATTTGAAATGAAATATTCTTTATTTGTTGCACCTTCAGGCCAGATATCATATCTGCCTTTAGGAAATATTATAACAGAATTTTCAACTTTTGATGCAGTTTCAATTGCTTTGCTTATTGCTGCAACAGAATTACTAAAGCTATTAGGAATAGCACCATAATCAATTACATTAATATTCGTTACATTAAGTTTTGGATTATTATTTAATGTTGTATTGTTATTAATTTGTGCAATCAAACAATCGAGGAGAGTAAATATAAATAATATGGCTATTGTAATACTTTTTTTCAAAATCTTGTGATAATTAAATTGTACAATAAAATTTATTAATAAGATAAGGACATAAAGCGGAGAAAGAGGGATTCGAACCCCCGGAACCGCGCAATGGGTTCAACTGTTTTCGAGACAGTCCCGTTCAACCACTCTGGCATTTCTCCTTTTCAGTTTGCAAAGATAATAATGATATGGCTATTATTGTTGATTTTTTTGATAATTTTGCAACTTATTAAATGCATATATGCTTAAAATATTAGTTTCTAAATTACTTAAGTCCCATTATAAAAATATTTTTTTTTATAATAAAATTAAAAGAGGATTGTTCTTTTTTCTGTTTTTTCTATTAGTTTTCGATACTTTTGCTCAAAACAATTCTCTTAATATGCTTAAGTATTGGAGCTATCGTAAAAGACTAGAGTATTTTGTGAAGCCCGGACAATTACGTGGCGAAAGTCAGATAGTGGGTATTAGAAACAGGATGGATTTTGGTGCTAATGATATAAATTTCGGACAGCATTCTATTTATTTCGGATATTATTTAGGAATGTTGGCAACTGAATTTAAACTATTACAAAATTCAAATGATACTTTTCATTCGCAGCTAACGAAAAATGAATTAGACCTTGCTTTATTTCAGTTTGTTAATTATTTAGATAAATGTGAGCATTTGCTTTATAAGAACTGTAAAGATACTATAGATGGGTTCTTTATAAGGTATAATATTCCGTGTGATTTTTTGCAAGATACTATAAATAAAGAATATTTTAATAAAGGACTTAAACCAAACGATACTTTTGATCCTGTAAGCAGAACTTTTAAGGATCTCACTCCAGGTCATCCAGCATGGGTTGATAAAGTTTCTGAATGTGATACATTGCCACAAATATTTAGTCAAGATGAAGCAATAGGTTTGTTGTTAGGATTAGCTTTAGTTTATAGATGTATGCCAGATAGTTCTAATGAAAAAATATTATCACAGCAAATTGCATACAATGTTATAAATTATATAAGGAATTCTTCCTATAAATATGGTAGGCCATTTTCTTTGCGTTGGAATATTTATAAGCCTAATGGAGATAAGTTTAAACTTCGTGAAGGTGGTTTTAGCTTTTTCTATGCTCATGGGTTTATGAAATCTGCAACTTTCTTTGATATAAAGAATGATAATCTTTTTAACAAATTTACCAGATATGTACAAGAATTATTTTTTCAGACCGGGCAATTTATCCCTGGACCTAATCCGGATAATAATACAATGATTTCAACACTTGCCATTATAGGTGATTCTTGGAGAGCAACAATACCTGTTTTAGGTCTTGTTTTTCACGTTAATACTACTAGATTTGGAATATCAAATAAAACTACTTATCAAGATTGGGATGCTTTTTATTTATTATTATGGAAAGTTTTGCACGATGATCATAAGTTAAAATCAAAGTACATCGAAAAGGCATTTGATCAATTGAGTAAAGCTCCTATAAATGGTCCATATAATTATGGAAATGGGAGTAATCCCAAAGGTACAGGTTGGTCTTCTTCTTATAAATTTCATCAGAAAAAGAAAGTTCAGCAAGGAAAAGAGGATGGGATATTGGGCAATTATAATGGTTTAGATTATATGCTTTTTCATAATCTTTATTGCATAGTAAAAGGGTTGCATTTAAAACATTAGATAAGAAAAGTGAATCGTTATACTCAGATTGTATATTTAAAGAAATTAAAGAAACTAAATAATAAGTTTCATTCCATTCTTATTTTTAATGTTTATTTTAAGATAAGCTCATAAGTATCTAAATTATAAACAATACATACTTTATAACGAAGTAGTGATATATTATGGAATCGTTTAAAAATGTAAGTTAAACCTCGAAACCCCAACAAGAGCGTTTCTGAGTACTTTTATTCAATATATATATGTAAGAAGAAACAAAACTAATATATTGAAAATTAAATTTAAGCCTAATACAACAAAATAATAAGTTCTCGCGTAAATATTTTAAGTCTTATCGTAAATAAAAATGGTCTTGGCGTAAAGTATTTTAGGTTTTGCATAAATATTTTAAGTCTTCGCATAATATTTTTAATACTTAGCGTAAAAATAAAAGGTCTAATCGTTTTCCAAAAAGGTCTTGGAAAAAATTATTATCATATAAGAAAAAATTATTAAGGTCTTCGGGGAAAGCCAGCGGTCTTAGCGTAAATATAAATGGTCTTGGCGTAAATGAAAATAGTCTCCGCGAACTCCTAAAGCTATCCGCGAAAAGTAAAATGCTCTTGGCGATCATTAAAAGGGTCTTCGGGGAAAGTTAAACAGCCTTCGCATAAAATTAGCAGTCTCGGCATAAAATAAAATAGTCTCCGCGAAAAGTTGAAAGGTCTTCGGGAATCATCTTTTTTTTAAAAAAAGATAGCCCACATTAAATAAAGCTTCCATACCTTGCAATGATTTTTTGTTTTTACACAAAACAGAAAAATACACAATACATGAATAGAATTGTTAAATTTGCAAAAGAATTAAATATATTCTCTGATAAAATATATTTAATATAAAGCTATATTTAATTCACTACCTGTTATTAATAAGTGTAAAACAAAATGGGAGCCTATTCTTGTTGAACTGACTCCCATTTCATCCTTTAACAGCCATAGCCCTTAAAAGATGTCAAATTACTGTTATTACGGCTTAACATCTCTGTTCTTTTCCTTTCGGAATTTCCCTTTGATATTTCGTTTTTTGAACGGTTATTTCCTTTCGTATCTCCCCCTTCTCAAACTTTGTTTTTCAAAATTTCATTCCCATTTACTTTTTCCTTTCGGATTCAGCCTTCAGGAATCATCTCTTACTTTGCTTTTTTCCTTTCAGATTTTGTCGCTTTTCAGATTCGCTTTTTAAAACTTGCCCTTTATCCCTCATTTGATATTGCAAATTTACAACATTCTCATTCGTTTGTCAAGTGTTTTTGCCTAATATTTATGCACAATCAATTAACCAAAGTTATTAACAATTGTTAATAACTTTGGTATCCATTATAATTCAAATGGTTATTTATAAAAATAGAAGTTTATTTCGAGAATTATTATTCAATTCTCCAATCAATTTCATCTTTACCTATAGATTTTAGAATCTCATTGGTTTTAGAAAAATGTCGACAACCAAAAAAACCTCTATATACAGATAAAGGAGAAGGATGAACTGATTTAAGAATAAAATGTTTTGAAGTATCAATTAAAGTTGCTTTAGCCTGAGCAAAATTGCCCCACAAAATAAATACTAATCCTTTTTGTTGTTCTGATAAAGCTTTAATAACATAATCTGTAAAATTCTCCCATCCTTTATTTTGATGAGATCCTGCCATATTTGCTCTTACAGTTAGAGTCGCATTTAATAATAATAGTCCTTGTTTCGCCCAATGTTCAAGATTTCCTTTTGATGAATTCATTTTAATACCTAAATCCTCTTCTATCTCTTTATAAATATTAAGTAAGGAAGGAGGTGGTTTAACTCCATTCTGAACCGAAAAACATAAACCATGAGCTTGCCCTTCACCATGATATGGATCCTGACCTAATATTACCACCTTAACTTTATGAAAAGGAGTAAGATTAAAAGCTGAAAAAATTTGTTTGCCTGGAGGATAGATAATATATTTCTTCTTATCTTCAATTAAAAAATCTTTTAGGTTAGCAAAATAATCTGATTCAAACTCTTGTAGAAGTAATTGTTTCCAACTTTCTTCAATTTCCGGATTAATATTAGACATTTAAAGCAATTTAAAGTTAAATAAAACGTTTTCTACATTAGATTGTTAATAAAATACAATAATAATTACTAATCGTATTAGTATTATTTGTATTTTTGTAACAATTTATAATAAATTTAAGTTTGTAAAAGTATGAAAAAAATCGGAATAATAATAGCCTCTTTAGTAATAGTAATTATTATGCTTAGCTCTTGTGCAACTCACCATAAATGCGATGCTTATAGTTCTCGTCATAGAGACAAGCAAGATAATATGAGGTATTAATTGTATTAAATCAGAATCAATTCTTGGTTCTATAATAATTTTCTTATGGCGATATTGAGAAAAATATTGTTGGTATTAGTGTTTTTAATGTTTGAATTATCAACATTAAAATCTTTTTCACAATCATCGTCAGCTCCTTCTCCAACAAATATTGATGGTAAAATTCTTTATACTAAAGAAAAGGATTTCTTCTTTGTATTACACAACGAAGGATGGGGTATAGGGTATAGAAAAGGCATCCATAAAAGCTACAAATCAACTAGATTATGGGAACTTGAATTTGTAGATATGAGTCATCCTAAAGAAGCCAAAACTGATAATACTCTTTTTGGTGATGCTAATAGTTTTGTGTATGGTCAAATCAATAGTGTATATATCTTAAGAGGAGGCATAGGTTATAAAAGGATGTTAAATGATAAGCCTTATTGGGGTGGAGTTCAAGTTAGTTATTATTATTATTTTGGTGGCTCTTTAGCTTTAGCTAGACCTAAATATCTTGAGATTATTAATTACAGTTCAATAGTAAAACCTAACGACTCTTATTATTTAACTTTAGAAAGATACGATCCTGCCAAACACGATTTGAGTAATATCTATGGAGGAGGGCCATTATTTAAAGGTTTTGAGTCCATAAAACCTTACCCTGGCATATATGCAAAGTTTGGCTTTAACTTTGAATTTGGAGAATATGACGAAAGCATTCGTGCATTAGAAGTTGGAACTATCTTTGATTATTACTTTGCTGAAATACCAATGATGGCTTATAATAAATACCCTAATTATTTTTTAACAGTCTACCTAAGTATTCATTTCGGAAAACGATATAATAGATAATTTTAAATTACTTTTAATGCAGTTTCAATATCCTTTATTAATACATCTGCATCTTCTAATCCAATATACATTCTTATTAAGTTGAAAGGTAAACGTGGTTTTTCTTTCTTTTTATTATTATATAATACACAGGCTGGATATATTAGCGATTCATAACCACCCCATGAACAAGCAATCAGAAAACGTTTTAAAGTATTACAAAACAAATCGACTTTTGCAATATCATTAGTTTTTAGTATAAAAGAAAACATTCCACCTGAGTTTTGCATCTGTTTCTTTGCTAGTAAGTATTGAGGATGAGTTTTTGAAAATGGATAAATAACTTTCTCAATTTTAGGATTTGATTCCATATAAGCTATAACTTTTTGAGTAGTTTCTGTCACTCTTTCCATTCTAATAGGTAATGTTCTTAATCCTCTTATCATTAACCATGCATCATCCGGTGTTATTATCCCACCCAAAGTCATTAATTCGGTTGAGAATATTTTCTTTATCATTTTTCTATTACTACATATAACTCCTGCAATAACATCACTATGGCCATTAAGGTATTTAGATGCTGAATGTACTACAATATCAACACCGAGCTTTATTGGTGATTGAAATAGGGGAGATGAATAACTATTATCAAGAATAGTAAGAATATTATGCTTCTTTGCTAGTTTAACTATCTGTTCGATATCTTGTATTTCAAATGTAAATGATGAAGGACTTTCTAAATAGATTAATTTCGTTTCAGGAAGAATTACTTTCTCAAAATCTTCAATATATGTTCCTTCAACCATTGTTGTTTTAACATTAAACTTCTTTAATAATGTATTAAATAATACATTTGTCCAGCTATAAACAGAATTTATACATATTACATGATCATCCGCTTTGATATTTGCAATTACAGCTGATGATATAGCTGCACAACCACTGGAAGTAATCAATGAATCTTCAACATACTCTAAAGCTGCTATTTTCTTACGTAATATAGCTACTGTTGGGTTGTAACCTCTGGTATAAAAGGGAACATTGAATTCTCTATCTATATTATTCCTCAATTTCTGTACAGTTTTGAAACAAAAATTACTTGTCTTGATAATAGGAGGGGATATAGCGTTATAATAATTACTTCTTTCTTCTCCTAGTTGATTGATTATGTATGATAAATCCATGGTAATTTATAATTATAATTTGGTTATAAAATTACATAAAATAATTCAAATAAAAGAAGATAATTTTAAGTTACATTTGTAAATTGCTATACAGTTTACAAATGTAATTACAAAAGTAAATACTAAATAGCACATGACAAATATAAATTAAGATGTATAATATGTTAAATTCTTCTTTTTATAATATATTAATCAATAAAATTATTATAATTATACATATATCAATAGAATTCAGTATATATATTAATTTATCTAAATAAATAATTAAATAAATATTAGAAGAATTGTGTAAATATATAAGTGTTTATATAGTATTGTTTATATAATTGTAATATAGCTTTATAATAGTTAAAATATAATGTAATTATTGAAAGACATGTAAGATTACAATTGTAAATCTAATAAAGTTACATATGTTAATTAAATAATTTGTACTTTTGTAAACTGAATTTAAACACAAATTAACAATGTGAATTATGGTTGATCGAATAATTTTAATCTTAAAAACACAAGATTTATCTTCATCTCAGTTTGCTGATGAAATAGGTGTTCAACGTTCGAGTATATCTCATATTTTATCTGGAAGGAACAATGCCAGTCTTGAATTTGTTACTAAAATCTTAAAGCGTTTTCCTGATTTAAACTCTGATTGGTTGATTTTTGGTAAAGGTCCAATGTATAGAGATAGTAATAACGCTGTTTCAGATAAATCATATAGTAGTTTACAATCTGATGAGCCAGATTTGTTTAGTATGCCAGTTGAAGAAGAATTACCGGATATAATACCTCAGGAAGTAGAGGAAGAAGAATTGGAATCAAAAATTGAAGAGCCGACTATAACTCCCCATACAGTGGATATTTCATCTCAAAATAAAAACGAAACTTTATATGATGCTGTAGAGAAGGAAAAAGATCTGGTTTCAGAAGATAAAGTTACTGAAAACAAAGAAGAAATAAAGCCAGAGACAGTAAATAAAAAAGCTATTGAAAAAATAGTAATCTTTTATTCAGATAGAACTTTTAGAGAATACTTCCCTGATTAAGTATTTTTAATTATGTTGCTTTAATATTTAAATATATTTCTTATTTTTACAAAATATATTTAAAGACTTTTTATTTTCCCAAAAGGATATAGTATTTTTCAATTTAAAGCAAGAAGGAATGAATATTTTAAGAAGAATTAAATTACTACTATTACTATTAATAATAATATTAATAAGTATTAAATGTAAAAAAGACCATAATCAATGGACAGTATTGGCAAAAGGTGTATGGAAATATGAATATACCAATAAAGAAAAAACGAATCTTCTAGATGCTGCAAAAGCTATTCCAAACCTAAAAAGGTTAAATGAATTTGAGGATACTTCTTTTCCTTTAAATAAAGACTCCATTAACATTATAAAACAGAATGGTAAACTTTACCTGCGTTTTCCTTTAGAGAAGGATGAAGAGATATATGGGCTCGGTTTACAATTTAAACAAGTTAATAGGAGGGGACAGATATATAATCTTCATGTGGATCATTATGGAGGTGTAGATAATGGCAGAACACATGCTCCTGTACCATTTTACGTATCAAGTAAAGGATATGGGGTTCTTATTAATTCAGCTAGATATATTACTGTTTATGTTGGCTCGGCTGTAAGGGTAAATAGTGCAAATCCACCTAAAGTTTACAACAGAAATATAGATAAAGACTGGGATGCCCAGCCGACTTCTGATGCTGTTGAAATACTGATACCTGTTGATGAAGCTGAAATAATTATATTTGGTGGCAAATCGCCTCTTGAAGTAGTTCAAAAATACAATCTTTATAATGGTGGAGGATGTTTGCCTCCTAAATGGGGTTTAGGCTTTACGTATCGTACGCATACTATGTTTGCTGACACAAATGTTATAAATGAAGTAAAAGCATTTGAAGAGCATGGTTTCCCTCTTGATTTTATTGGGCTTGAACCCGGGTGGATGGGTATTTCATATCCTTGCTCTTATAAATGGGATAATGGAAGATTTCCGAAACCTGCTGAATTTGTTAAAACATTACTTAATAATAGCGTTAGAACTAATCTGTGGATGAACCCTTATATTGCTCCAAAAGCTGAAATATATTCACCTATGTTGCCTTATGCAGGTTCTCATACGGTATGGAATGGTATTGTGCCTGATTATACTTTAGATAAAGCCCGAAAGGTATTTACTGATTACATTAATAAAGGTATTTTAAATAAAGGTGTATCTGGTTTTAAAATTGATGAATGCGATGGTTTTGACAACTGGTTATGGCCTGACGTAGCTACTTTTCCATCAGGGGTGGATGCTGAACAGATGCGACAGATTTATGGGCTGTTATTGCAGGAAATGATAACAGAAGAATATCACAAAATAAACAAAAGAACTTATGGTTTGGTTAGAGCGTCAAATGCTGGTGCTTCGCGTTTTCCATTCGTTATCTATAATGATTATTACAATCACGAAGACTTTATAACTGCTCTTATTAATTCAGGTTTTGCGGGTGTGTTGTGGACTCCCGAAGTTAGAAGTTCTGCTACCGGTGAAGAATGGTTAAGACGTACGCAATCTGTTTGTTTTTCGCCTATGGCCATGATTAATGCGTGGTCGAGTGGAACTAAGCCTTGGTCGTATCCCGATGTATTTGAAGCCGTAAAAAAGGTTGCGTTGTTGCGTATGCAGTTGATACCTTATATATATACTACTTTTGCTCAATATCATTTTGATGGAACTCCTCCCATACGTCCTATGGTTCTGACAGATGGCTTTATTCCCCAAAAGGGTATAATTACAGGCATTCTGGATGACGACACCAAGAATTCTTATAATATAGCAAAGAGAAAAGATATTAAGGATCAGTATATGTTTGGTGAATCTATATTGGTTGCTCCTGTTTTTACAGGTCAACATTCCCGTAAGGTAATATTGCCTAAAGGTAAATGGTACGACTTTTATACAGGTAAATATGTAGGAGAGAATGAGATTATTAATGTGGATACTAAACTTGATGAAATACCTTTGTATGTGAAAGATGGGGGGATTATCCCAATGATTGCTTCAAGGTTGCATACTCCTAAAAATGGTGAGCTGCTTCCGTTAGAAGTTCGTTATTATGGTACTGCTGCCGCTAATTTTCTTTTGTATGATGATGATGGCGAAACATACGATTATGAAAAAGGAACTTATTCGTGGACTCAACTTAGCGTAACCAAATCTAAAGAAGGTATGTTAACTGGAACTTCTAAAAGAATTTCCGGTAATATCTTTAACTATAAAGATATTACATGGAAGTTTATGGTGAAATAATATTGATAATAAAGGAGTTGGACTTAGTAGTTCCCTAAATATTACGATAATTAATCAAATGAACATCTAAAAAAGGAAGAAGTAAATTTTAAAGTCTAGTATGAAGGTATTTGGTTGAATTTATGCCTTCATGTTTCATAAAGAAGTTGCATAAATTCAATCTCTAACCAAAAGTATTCTTACGGATATTTTGGTATAGATATTTTGTGTTTTAATGCTTTTGCTTGTTATAATCCTACTTCAAACT
>JBAXLO010000115.1:0-13865 GCA_037134755.1 Bacteroidota bacterium
ACTAAATTTGATTTAGGAAAATTAATAATATACAGCATTTAGTCATTCAACAACATTACCGTTCTTTTATAATTATTAACAAGAAATTGATAAATAAAAGCACCACTTACAGTTATATTAATTATTTTAATAATACCCATTAAAAACTTACCATAGCCATTGTTATAAATAACTTCTAATAATAATTGTAATAATAAAATGTATTGTCATTTATTTATACTATTTTTGTATCATAATTAAAAATGTTTAAAATGAAAAAAATAATTACTTTAATTTTCGCATGTTTGTTAGGTCTTACAATGGCCAGCGCTCAAACATTTTCTGATGATTTCGAATCCTACACAGTGGGTTCGTTGCTTGGTCCTCAATCACCCAACTGGGGTACATGGAGTGGTGCAGGTGGTGGCACTGACGATGTAAATGTTGTTTCAACAGATAATCATACTGCCGGTGGATCCAAATCCATTTACTTTACTTCTACTGCTGCTACAGGTGGTCCAACTGATTGTGTTTTGCCATTTGGCACTTCGCCACTTACAACAGGAGAGTTCACTTTTACCGCATGGATTAAGATACCAAGTGGTAAAGATGCTTATTTCAATTTTCAAGGGAATGCGACAATGGGAAATATGTATACATTGGATTGCTGGATGAATGCAAATGGAACTTTAAGTATTCAAAATACAGGAACTCAAGTTTTATTGGGTACACATCCTTTTGATCAATGGTTTAAATTAACGATTGATGCAAATTTCAACACCAATACATGGAAATTATCTGTTAACGATACATCACAAGGAACCTGGCAGAACACAAACAATCAGGTATATGCTATCGACATTTATCCTTCTGATGCTTCTGCAAGTTTTTGGGTAGATGATGTTTCTTATAATGTTGTTCCATACACATTACCTACATTAGATGCTGCTGTAAATCTGATAAGTGTCACTAATGGATTAGTCAGTCAAACACGCAACCTTTCTGTTAAAGTTCGCAACCTTAGTACAACTACAATTACCTCATTTGATCTTTCAGTAGATCAAAATGGCGGTACTCCTGTTGTTCAAAATGTTACCGGCGCTAGTCTTGCTTCTTTAGCTACTTCAGTTGTTAATATCACTTCACCTTTCACTTTGGTTGCCGGAGTTAATACTTTCAGAGCTATTATAAGTAACGTTAATGGCGTAGGTCCTGATAGTCTTGCAACAGATGACACTATTGCTACTTCAATAACTCCTGTTACTCCTGCAGCCGGCAAAATGGTAGCAGTCGAAGAAGCAACAGGCACATGGTGCGGATGGTGTGTTAGAGGTGCTGTTTATATGGATATGATGAAAGCAAAATATCCCGGTTTCTTTGCAGGAGTTGCTGTTCATAATGCTGACCCAATGGTATTCACTGCTTACGATGCAGGTATAGGAACATTAATAAGTGGTTATCCAACTGCTTTAGTTGATAGGTTAGCTGGAGTAGATCCAAGTGTTATGGAAACTGATTTCTTAAGCCGTATCCAAATTGCACCTAAAGCATTTATCGTTAATGGAGCTACTTATGATTCAACTACTCGTGTATTAAAAGTTTCATTAACTACAACTATACAACAAAACATTACAGGTGATTACAGAATTGCTTGTGTTCTTACCGAAGACAATGTTACGGGTACTGCAAGTGGTTATAACCAGTCAAATTATTATTCAGGAGGTTCTTACGGTGTTATGGGTGGCTATGAACTTTTAGCGAATCCTGTTCCTGCTATCCAGATGCATTACAACCATGTAGGTAGAGTAATTAGTCCTGATTTTCCGGGCTTACCAAATGCGTTCGGTGCTAGTGCAAATATTGGTCAGTCATTTACTCATACATTTACATACACTTTACCAACTACTTGGAATACATCTAAAATTAATATCTTAGGTTTATTTATCGACAATACCGGAAAAATTGATAATGCATCAGAAGTTACCATACCTGAAGCTATAAATAATGGCTATGTTATCGGAACAGAAGTTGGAACAACAGGTATTGCGGACACTTATGATTTAGGTTCTCAAATAAGTTTATACCCCAACCCTACTACTAACAATTCTTATATTACTTTAAATTTAGATCAGAAATCAGAAGTTTCTGTTGCTATTTATGAAGTAAATGGTGCATTAGTTGCTAAAAAGGATTATGGTAAACTTTCAGGTGGGATGCTATTACCAATTGAATTGACAAACTGTAGCAAAGGAATGTACTTTGTTAATATCACTATTGATGGCAAAACAACAATTAAAAAATCAGTAAAAAATTAATCTCTAATAATATTTAATCTTAAAAAATGCCGGGAAGCTCTTTCCCGGCATTTTTTTATTTCTTTTATTTTCTTTTGGTTTGATAATTAATGTATATTTGCAGAAAATAATAAAAGGAATGTGCTATTTTAATTGGATAGGTAGAGTAGAGCGGGAAGGATTTTATTATCCTTCCCGCTCTACTCTACCGTTCTATTCATCCCATTCGTCCAGCGTTTTTTTATAGGTCACGGCTAATCAGCTCTAAAAACCCAACAACAACCTTTTTCCACAAATAGGTCGCCACTCTACGGCTTGTCTTACTCTCTTCTCCTTTCAGAAGAGGGGTCGGGAGTGAGGTGAAAATGATATTTACAACCCTACGTGCGAAAATGTCCATCCTTTTACGATATCTGCAATCCCACGTGCGAAATTGTCCTCCCTTTTACGATAACTGCAATTCCTTTTTGGATATCTGCAACCCTTCTTGCGAAAATATCCTCCCTTTTACGATATCTACAATTCCTTTTTGGATATCTGCAATCCCACGTGCGAAAATATCCTCCCTTTTACAATATCTGCAGTTCCCGGCACAATATTTACAAGTCCGGAAAATCTTTATACAAATCCTATAGAAAACGCTACATTTATTTAAAAAGATAGCTTAGTATCGGAAGAGAATTGCACAATTCCTTTATAGGATTGTAAAGTTACTAAAAGTGCTTTTACAATAAAAATCGGAAATTTACACACAAAGGAAGACGAATCTACAACTCATGTTATACTATTTTTCTTTTCACAACCAAACTTCGTCAGTTGTGAGTAGTTGTATCGTTATTCTTACTTTGAGCATTGTTTTGCTTAAATGAATATTTACCATATTGCTTTGATGGTTGTAGGTGCTTTAATGTAATACCCATATAATGAATAAATAGATTGCATTTCTTTTGTGAATTTATTACATGCTTTGGTGCAACATTGTCAAAACTTGCGCAGCGCTGTCAATTCTATATCAATTCGACAGTGGAACGAGGCGCTTTTTCCATTTCCACTATCAATTCGACAACGGATCGAGGCGCTTTGGCATATTCTCTATCAATTCGACAACGGATCTAGGCGCTTTTTCCATTTCCACTATCAATTCGACAACGGATCAAGGCGCTTTGGCATATTCTCTGTATGATTTACAATATTCTTCATCCGTTGCGTCGTGGGCTCAAATTTATTTGCAAGGAGATTTTATGTTTTCACAATAAAAATAAAAAGGCTGCCTTTACTAAGACAACCTTTTTATAAAGTATTTTACTTTTGATTGTTATCGACAAATTCTTTTAACTCTTTATCGTTTATGAGTTCATTGTTTACAAAGTCATCCATAGTAATGTTATTCTTTTCGATAGCATTAATAAAATACTTAGTAAAATAACTCATCTTTTTAGCATCAAGTTTACCATTTTTTATCTGTAAATATTCTAATATTACTTTATGATATTTCAAACGATGCTCTCCTTTATAATGATTTATAGTCATTTTACCATTAAATACAGTATAACTTACAGGATATTCTTTTGGATGAAAAATTACAAAGAACCAATGCCAGATAATAATAGCAAGCGTAGCCAATATAGCTTCGTAGAAATGTACAATTTCACTTACTTTTATAAACCAAAGCGGAGCCCAGTTGCCAACAACTGTTGGAAACCACAACACTAAACCGGTTATTCCCATTACAACAGTTCCCCATATCAATGCCCAATATTCCATCTTTTCAATGTAATTGTAATTATCGTATTGAGGATGTTTCTTAGTTAAACGCATATAGAACATCATTGTGCCAAACAACTGTGTAATATCACTAAAATTAGGGAATAATCCTTTTACTACGTCGTGTCCTCTACGTGTAAATAATAAATAAATAACATGATAAAACGATAAAACTATCATAACAACAGCTGCGCTTCTATGCACCCACTGACGAATAACTTCATTGAAACCTAGTTTATACATTATTTGTCCGAATACAGTTTCAGGATATTTAAGCATAAACCCTGTAGTTGCAAGTATCAAGAACGAACTTAAGAGGAAAGTATGTTGTATTAATTCATTTTTAGTAAAACGAGGAATCCTTATTTCATTCTTAGTTTTCCTAAATCTTATTTGCATTTCATAAATGAGAATTAACATATTATGAACAAACATCCAACCTATAACAATAACAATTAACCAGAAATAAACTTTCTTAACAATAGATTCGATGTTAGCTGAATTCTTTTCCTGAGTTGTATGAGAATAACTATTTGCAAAAACCTCGGAAGCTTCAGGATGACATTTCTTACAAGTGTTAACAATATTGTTTTTATTTATTGATGATTCAGGATGATCTTTAGGTAATATTTTATGCACATTATGACAATCTACACACAAAGCAACTTTATTATCACCATGTTTAGAAGCACGTCCATGATAACTATCCATATAGCTGTTAGCATTCTTAGTACTCATTCCATAACGCTGCGAAAGCAACAAACTCTGATGACATTGCATGCAAGTTTCATCTTGAATTTTCTTAACAGCATCTCTTTTGTTGCCATTATATACCGACTGCATACTATGTTCGCTATGACAATCATTACATGAAGGTGCACTGCGAATACCTTTCTTTACAGCTAACCAATGTATTGATTTTTCGTAATCTTCTGTAATTTGTTTATGACATTTTTCGCAAGTATTAGGTACATTAACTCCGGCAATCTTCGAACCAAACTGAACTCTGTTCTTAATATCATGTTTCCCATGACAATTAACACATGTAGGAGCATTTTTATTACCTGATAAAAGCCTTTTACCATGTACACTTGATGTATACATTTTTCCGGGCTGATTACCCGATAATGAATGTTTCTTTATGAACTCAGGATTGTCATGACATTTGCCACATGTTGCAACTAAATTAGTAGGATACACCTTAGAGTTTTTATCTTTAACAGGATAAATTTCGTGAGAACCATGACAATTCCAGCATTGTGCAGCTTCATTAACACCTTCGGTTAATGATAAACCATGAATACTTTCTTTGTGTTCTTTGGCAATAGCACTATGGCATAAATAACAATCAGCCAACACACCATCTTTAGGTGCTTTTTGATGATTATCTAAATTATTAACAACATAGCTATGACAATTTGCACACGATAAATTCTTATGTACTGATTTAGATAACTCTGCTTTATGATCAACTTTATTATGACATTTGGCACAATTATCACCCTGATTACTTACAGTGTGATAAGGTACAATCTTGATACCCGGCCTATGACATTTGCCACAATAAGTCTTTTCTTTAGTAACAACTGAAGAAGGATTTACAACATTATGCGTACCGTGGCATGACTTGCAATTAGGTGCTTTTTCTTCAGTTAAATGTTTTAATTTGCGATGCACATCATTCAGCATTTGTGCATTTAATGATGAGTGACATTTTTTACATTCTACCTTTTTGGCAGATCCTTTTGCGTGTTCTTCTTTTATAATATCATCGTGGCAATCGCCACATTTTACAACTTTATCATGAGCAGACTTTGCAACAAAGTTCTCATGGCAATCAAGGCAATTAATTTCTTGAGCTTTTAATAAACTACTGTAAGTGAAGATAAATAAGATAAAGAAGAAAAAACTTATTAACGTTTTTTTCATAGAAATTATGTATTTTAATGATTTGAATTTTCAGTTTAAAAAAAGACGATAACACTTTGCTTATAATGCATTGTGTTATCGTTTTTATTTATTTGTGTAACATTATTATTAAAAAATAAAAGCTTTTAGTATTTTCCTGTAATTAATGAATAGATGATAAGTATAACCAGTATTATCCCTGTAAACAAGAAAATATAACCAAAGAATTTTACTATTTTCATCCACGAGCTTGTGAATTCTTTTTTCACAATTCTATCTTCTAAAGTACCTGCTGCTTCTAATTCTTCCCATTCTTTAGGTCTATCAACTTTATATTCTTCAGCTTCCACATGACCTGTAAAGATAACAGTATCCATTGGAAATGCTTCAGGACGTAAATGAGTATTGAAGAAGTGAATAGTGAATATAAATACCACTGCTAATAATGCTTCGTCACTATGTATAATTTGTGAAACATTAATGATCCAACCAGGGAATATTCTTGTAAATGTTTCAGGGAACCATAATATTAAACCAGAGAAGCCAATAACTGCAACTCCCCAGAATACTGCCATGTAATCGAACTTTTCCCAATAAGTCCATCTGCCATATTGTGGACGTTTGCCTAAACCTAAGAACCATTTAACTGTTGCTATAAAATCTTTTACATCTTGCTTGTTAAACATAAGTGAATTTGGACCAAAGATGAAAGATTTAAAGCTAACCTTCTTTTCTTTCTTTAATTTTAATAATGAGAAAATATGGAAGAAGAAATAACCAAAAGTGATCATTGCAGCAAAACGATGGATGTTACCAGCTACTTGAACTCCTCCTATTAACTTAGCTAAATTATTTGCCCAAACCATGTGTGCAAATTTCAACATCATTCCGGTTGTGGCAAGTAATAAGAAACTTAATATTACAAATATATGAGTTATTCTTTGACTCTTTGTAAATCTTCTGAAATACTTAGCCTCCCCAACCACTTCTTTATGATGACGTTTCTTTTTAATAGCTTCCATTATTGAACGAGGAATCCATAGGATAGTATGTAATCCGAAGAAACCAAATACTCCAAACAATAAGGATGTCATTCCCCAGAAGGTCCAGAATAGAACTTTATTAGCGTTATGAGTAGCATGAGTTAAGTATCCTGTAAATTCAACATTAGCATTCTTATGACATTTCTTACAAGTTTTAACGATATTCTTTTGTCCAACACTTGATTCAATGTTCGAAAGATTTAAAATATGATGTGCTCCATGACAATCAGAACATCTTGCCGCTCTTAAATCACCAAGAGTATAGGCTTTGCCATGATATGTTTCCATATAAGTTTCTGAAAGCTTTTTATGACAAGTTCCACACTGTAGCGTAATTTCTGTTAAGAATTTATCCTTGTCAATCTCAGTTATTGTATGAGCAGTATGGCAATTAGCACAAGTGGGAAACTTTTTAGTTGCGGTGTTATTTAAAAATGAATGATCACTACTTATATAATCATTGTAAATGCTTTTATGACATTTACCGCAAGTTGCCGGAACATGTAATGGATTAACTGTTGAATTAGTATCTGATTCCTTTAATATATTATGAGAGGTATGGCAATCGGTACAAACTGCACTGGCAAGTAAACCTTTTTCCATTAATCCTTTGCCATGTACACTTGATGAATAATCACTGAAAGCATCAATCTCTTTTAGGTGAGTATTGATAGTAGCTTTACCATTTTTGTTATGACATTTACCACAAAGTTGAGGAATATTAGCTCTACTTGTTACCGAAGTTTCATCATATCTACTCTTTATTTTATGTGTCCCATGACAATCGGTGCAATAAGGAGCGTTTGACTTTTTATCTTTATTGAAGAAAGCTTGCCCATGACCACTATTCATATATAAATCAGAAACTGCTTTATGACAATTAGAGCAATCAACTTTCTTAACAGTTATACATGGACGAACAGTTTTATCATTTGTAGTTATGTCAGAGTGACATTTATTACATGCAAAGTTTTTGTGTGCAGAAGTAATAAAATCATCTTTATTTATTTTTAGAGAAACTTTCTTATTATTAACTGTTTTAAATGCTTTGTCATTTTCATGGCATTTTAAACAAATCTGATTGGAAATAACAGATTCTGTTTTTTGAGATTTAATAATATGTGGAGAATGACAATCATTACAAGCTGGAACAATACCGGTTTTTTTCTCCCATAATTCTCTCTTTATAATTTTTTTATGTACATGCTCTATATTTGCATGACATTTCATACAAGTACTGGCAATCTTTGCACTTGATGTGGAAGCTTGCGAATTTGTATGAGGTAATATCAAATGATTACTATGACAATCATTGCATGTTGCTGAAACGATTAGACCTTTTTCAAATAATGCTTTGCCGTGAATACTTTCGCTATAGTTAGAAAGTATATTTTGTCTATCTATATTATATATACGCGCTACAGGAGCACCTTCTCTATGGCATCGACCACATAAAACGGGGATATTTGTTTTGTATGTTGGAGAATTTACGGCAGTATGTGATAAAACATTATGCTTGCCATGACATTCTTTACAATCTGGGGCATAAGGTGCATTAAATTTTGCAGCTTGTCCATGAATACTTATTCCAAATTGGTATTCTGCATTTTTATGACAACTACCACAGTTTACTTCTTTTAAATTATCAGGATGAGGAAAATCTTTTACATCAGCATCAGGATGGCAGGATGCACATCTTACACTTTTATGTACGGAATTATTTAAAATACTTTTATCTACAAATAAGGAAATTGTTTTCCCTTTTTTAGATACAGTTAAGGATTTGTCGCTATGACATGCTAAACAATCATCATTTGATATTTGTGAAAATGAATTGTTTGCTACGAAAAGAAAAATTGCAATTAAATAGATAGGTAAAGTCTTAATAAGATTATTCATGATTTGTTTTAATTTTGACTTATCAACTTTATATATATAGATTTTTAGGTTTAAAAATAAAATAATCTCATTTATTAAGAGAAAATCTAATAAATGAGATTATTTGATTATTTGTAAAAACTTATAGTGTTTTTAGATAGTTAACTAAATTCCACTTTGCATTATCTTCTTTGATTTTAGTTTTGTAAGAAGGCATTTTTCCCATACCTTTGTTTATTTCAAAAAAGATAGCTCCGTCAGTTTTAGCTTTAAATTCTTTTGATGTGAAATTAGAAGGTGCACCTGCTTTGCTATCACCTTTTTCGCCATGACACATTTTGCATGTCTTAGTGTATTCAGCTTTACCTGCTGCTATAGAAGCTGCATCAGCTTTTACAGGATTTTTGATAGCTTTGTCGGTTGCTGGAACATCCCAACCTCTGTTTACAAAAGAAAATAAACATAATACGATGGCAAACATTGAAATTGAAGCCACGATTGCTTTGAAATTTGATTTAATCATTTTTGTTGAAATTTAAATTATTTAATTTATTTGTGTTTGAATGAATTTTCTATTAATAGAACACTCTTGTTATATTGAACCCTAACATTAAACCTTTACTGTTGAAACTATTTTGGTTGTACACCATGTTTCTTTGGTAAGTAATAGATTCAGCTGTTGAGATAAATATTTGAAATGAATGTGCTGCTGTAGCATTTTCCAAACCTATTGAAAAATTTGGCTTAGCTTCTGGATAAGCATCAGTTGGTTGTTTGTAAAGTTTTGAAAAGTTCTTATCATATTCACCTACTAAAGCAATAGTAGCAGTGATGTTTAGTTTAGCTAAAACTGATAAACCAAATTGATCGTTTCTTCTAATACGTTCAGCAATTGTTGTGTTTCCCCATGGAACTAATTCTTGATCTACTATATTTAAATGAGCATAAGTTGCTGCTGCTTGTAAGCTAAACTTTTCGCAAAATTTTCTTGAAATCATTAATTCATTAAAGAATGAAAAACGATGTGTGTATTTATAATTAGTATAGTCAAATGCTGTAGCTGTAGGGCGTGCATCTAAATATGTTGCACCAAAAAACACAACAGATACTGGTTTTTTATTGTTAGTAGATTGTTCAAAAATACTTACTTTGTAATTCAAATCTTGTTGGTTATTTGATTTGGTAGTACCTAATCCAATTTGAAATTTATCAGTAACTCCATAGTTTATACCGATTCTGATGTTAGATGGAGAATAAATTCCATATAATGCATCTATTTTATCACTTAGTTTTCCGAATCTGTGGTTAATAACAAATTCAAAAGTTTTTTTAGGTAACATTACAGTTGTTTGATTTTCCAAAAACACGCCACTATTAAAAACACCTGTAACAGGTTTTGTTTCTTCTGGTTTTGCTGCATCTTGAGCTTTTGTTAAACTAGCTACAAAAAGAACAAAAAACACAACTGTTGCTATGCGAATCATATTCACATTAACTATTTTTTTTATTGTTGTCATACTCTTAATTTTTAAATGATTTATAATTCAATATTAATTAGCTAATGCACCAAGATCAATCCAGCTTTTTATATTTCCAACTTCAACTGCTGAAAGTGATAACCCACTGTGTGTAGCTCCGTTTGCAAATTTTGAATACAATTTGCTAGATGCTGAATTGCTTGCAACAACTGCGCCTACAGTTATTAAATTTGTTCTTACAGTAGATGCAGTAGCAGCTAGTGTAAGTCCGGCAGATGGTGAAGAAGCACCATGACATGCTGTGCAACCATGATTTGCAAAAATTGGATATACATCTGTTGAAAATTTAACGGATGTATTTACTGGAACAATTGTTGGTTCTATAACGTCTTTTGTGCAGCTTTGAAACATCACAAATACGAAACCAATTAAAAATAAAATTCTGATTTTCATTTCTTTTTTTTTAATTTAACTTATTTATTAATTAATTATAGCTTTGTCAAGTTTTGTCCTTTTTGAGTTTTTATAAACAAACTTATTTAGGCAGCTTGACAGTACAAAATTAGTTAAAAAAATAACATAAAAAGTATCGTAGTACTTGTATATATATTTAACACGTATTTGCTAATACCTCAAAGTTTATAGTATCAATATAATAACCTGTCGTTATGAAACAAGAATCAATGAAATATTGACATATGTCAGTATAGTTTTCGGTAAAACAAGTGTTTTATTTGATGTCAATTTCATAGTATTATTTATTAAATTTAAATATTTGCTAAAATAATAGCTAATATTATTATAAACATTGCAATTAAAGAACCTTGCCAGGGTGTCTTAGATTTAGTTTGTTTAGATAAATAAAAATTGATCAAAAATAATCCTAAACAATAGATTAAAGATATGATAGGTATAGCATATCTTAAAAAACAATCATTACTATTATTATATAGTATAGGAAAAATTATTAATAGTAATCCTATTATTAAAAACCCAAGACCCGAAACTTTCATTAATGCTAATATTACATATTGAAGTGGTTTATCGTAACTATCTAAATTATTACCTGCTGCTTTAGCATGAAATGGCAATAACTTATTTAAAAATATGCTTTTATAAGCCATTACTAATGAAATTACACCAACAAAAGTGTAAAATCCAGTTGATATAAAATTATATATTGTTTTCATGAGTGCAAATATAGTTTTTTTTTATAAATAGGATAAAATAAAAAAAGAGGCTGTTTGGTAACAACCTCTTTCAAAACAAAAATTATGAAAAAAAGATACTCTTCTTTTTCAGTGCAAAAATACATAATTTAAATGAATCTTAAAATATATTTTAAAAAGTATATAAAATCAACAGTTAAAAACAACAAATTCATAAGAAAAAATTGCCTCTTTTACCAATAATAGCTATACGAAATACCATTATTCAATATATGTTAAATTATTTTCTTGTCACGTTTAATAAAATATGTATCTTTGCATCTATAAAATAGCTTATATTAAATTATAATTCAAATGAAAACTCCGTTGATTGTTGGTAATTCATACTCTTTAAAAGAAATTGAAGAAACTGGTTACATTAATACTAAAGTTACTTCTGTAAATTTAGTTTATAAAAAATTAAAAACTTTTATGACCTTTAGTATCCCAAAGCCAAATGAACCTAGAAAATATAAACTAGTTTCAATAAGTAATGTTTTATATTGCTTAACATCATTACCATATATAGGTGCAACAAATGATATAATAGATGCTATAGACACAATAAATATATTTTCTTAATATTATAAACTCATTTTAGCTATCTCTTCATTAAAAAATTAACAACTTAAAATATATAAAAGTATGAAAACTTTGATCTTATTTCTTACATTATCTTTACTGGGATTATCATCATTTTGTCAGAATAAAGCAATTGCTAAATACCCATCTGACACCTTACCTTATACTTATCTAGGTTTGGGTACAGGTATAAATAATTATGTGGGTATAATTGGTGTGGGTGCTGATGTTAGAGTATATCATGAGTTTTTTATTAGAATTGGAGCAGGGCTTGGTTCTTGGGGTGGTAAATTAACCGGAGGGATAAGGTACGAACGCAAATACACAAGTGGTTGGGGTTATGGCATTAGCTACTCTCAATGCTCGGGTTTGAATGATTATAAATATGATTTTGAAACGGTATCGAGTACATTATTAATTACTAAAAATGTCACCATGGATTTGTTAAAAGTTAGAACAATTAATCTGACTGCTTTCCATAATTGGGTATTTAAAAAGAAGAATAAATTTTATATTGAATTCGGTTATGCAATTCCATTAGATAAAGATGCTTACAAACTTCAGGATCCAACAATAATTTTATCAGATAAATCAAAGTCATTATTAACTACACTTCAGCCGGGTGGGATTATTATTTCAACGGGATTTATGTTTGGATTGTAGTTTATGTACTTCTTTTCAAAATATTATTTATCATGAAGATATTGATAATTAATATATTTTAATACTTTGTAATGCTCATTTTTACTCTCAAAACCTATCTGATTCCATTGTTATTAAAATGATTTTATTAATACAAAATCTACTTCTCTTGTTATATTTTATAGAAAAGAAAATATTTTGATATGTTTTAATATCCCCAAACCACTCGACCCAAAGTTATTCAAATTAATATACATAAGTAAGGATTAAAAGTGGATTGTTATTTAACAATCCCTTATTATTAATAAAAATATGAGAAAATTTTCACACTTAATGCTAAATATCAGAATGCATAGATACTAAAAATTTATCTCACCAAAACAAAAAAACAAAATATATTTCTTTATCAAGTAAGCTTAGTATGGTTTTATCATATCAAAACAAAAAAAGTAATAAATACTATGACAAACTGGCGAAATGCATTTATAAAAGAATTATTGATAAGCTTAACTATTATGACAGCTGAAATAGGTAAAAAGCATTTCCAAACACAAAACTTCGTAATTTCTCTTGTTTTTGTAATACATTCATAAAGAGCCCGATTCGTCGAAATAATTTAATTATTTGGTATAATCGGAGTATATTTTATGAAATAATTAAATTCTTTGATATAAACGGAACCGATTATCCTAAACCAAAAAAAGATACGTTGTAATCGGAGTATATTTTACGAAATAATTAAATTCTTAGGTATAATCGGAACTTTTTTGAAATGTGTTTTAAAAATTAAATAAATTTAGAAATTATTTTAAGTTTTATGAAAAAAAGAGAAGACTAAGGAAGATTTTAAAATAACTGTTAAGAATAGGAAATCTATTCTTAAAATCAATTACGATTAACAATTAACAATTAACAATTAATAATTATTAACTCACCTTACGCAATAATATCAATAAATTTTTACTTAAGCCGCAGAAGGTGTTGATAACTTTAAAAGTTCGTTTCTGGCAGCTATAAGCCCCGCTTGATAGATTCTTTGTTTCAATGCAAAGTGGTTCTGATTAGTTCTTTGCTTAAGCCATTCCAACT
>JBAXLO010000116.1:0-13802 GCA_037134755.1 Bacteroidota bacterium
ATTGTTGAAGGCACTAAAAAGCTTCTGGGTCGTATCAGCAAAAATGTTGAAGGCACAAAAAAGCTTTTGGGTCGTATCAGCAAAATTGTTGAAGGCACTAAAAAGCTTCTGGGTCGTATCAGCAAAAATGTTGAAGGCATCAATTGCTCGGTGGGTCATATATACAAAATTGTAAGAGACACCAATTGCTCGCTGGGTTGTATGTACAAAATTGTAAGAGACACCCAGCGGATTTTTGCTTAAACCATCAGTTTGACCAAATGTATTAATATGATAAGATGTGTTATTACAATTATATATAAAAGCATCCACCAGATATTTAGTGGCATCTTGATTTAAAACTATAGCAAAAGCTGAACGACTGCGATAAGAAAAGATTACCCCAATCCCACTAAAGATAATCTTACCATAGAAACAAACTCAAACACAGAACAAAGATTAGAAATAATAAACCTTATCGGCAAACCATATATACAATATATATTAATAAGAAAGCTACTATTAATACTTCCGCTTTCGCGAAAGGAGTGTACATCTTAAAGTTAAGCTCAGATAAAGAAACGGTGGTAAGGAAGTTTGTGAAGGAATGACCTCTCGCTTATCGGCTTCTGCCGATTAGCGAATAAATGGCAATTATATTAAAACAAGAAATATATCTGCTAAGCGAATTGGAATCGCTAAGCGGGTCAACAAAAAAAAGGCTGCCTTAAATAAGGCAGCCTTTTTAGTATTTAATATTGTTTAGTTCTGCTCACCTACGCCGTGGCATTGTTTATATTTCTTACCACTACCACAAGGGCAAGGGTCGTTTCTCCCAACCTTCTTTTCAACTTTAATTGGTTGAACTTTCTGAACCTCCGAAGTACGGTTAGCTACAGGTTGTTCGTCACGTGTAGTCTTTAATTTACTCAAATCTTGATGCTGAACTTTAGCTTCTCTAACATTAGTATTATCCTCAAACGGAAGTTTGCCAAGGTTTAAGAAAGAACTTATATCTTTATTAATATCCTGAACCATCTTCTTAAACAATTCAAATGATTCAAACTTATATATCAACAAAGGATCTTTTTGTTCGTAAGTTGCATTCTGTACAGATTGCTTCAAGTCATCCATCTCACGAAGCTGCTCTTTCCACATATCATCAATAATGGCAAGTGTAATACCTTTTTCAATAGAAAGAGCTACCTCTTTACCTTTGGAATCATAACATTTCTTTAATGGAGCTACAACATTCAATGTCTTTTTTCCATCAGTTACAGGTATGGCAATGTTCTCGTAACGTTTACTGTCGTTTTCAAACACATCTTTAATGATTGGATAAGCCTGCTCAGCCAACATCTGTGTTTTAAACTTATATGATTTATATACCTCTTCGTAAATCTTCTCAATAGAGTCTTCTGATTTTAATGAAAAGAATTCATTAGCATCAACAGGTGATTCGATTCCGAAAGTCTTAATCAATTCAAGGTTCATGCTCTCAAAATCTCTACCATCATGATATTCGTGAACGATCGCATCAACAGCATCGTAAATCATGTTAGCAATATCCACAGGCAATCTATCACCATATAAAGCATTCACACGCTTTTTGTAAATAACTTCCCTCTGTGAATTCATTACATCATCATATTCAAGAAGACGCTTACGAGTACCAAAGTTATTCTCTTCAACCTTTCTTTGAGCCTTTTCAATAGATTTAGTAATCATTGAATGCTGGATAACTTCACCCTCTTTCAATCCCAATCTATCCATAATCTTAGCAATACGATCGGAACCAAACTGACGCATCAAATCATCTTCTAACGACACAAAGAACTGCGAACTACCAGGGTCACCCTGACGTCCTGCACGACCTCTTAACTGTCTGTCAACACGACGTGACTCATGACGTTCGGTACCTAAAATAGCAAGACCACCGGCATCTTTAACACCAGGCCCCAGCTTTATATCAGTTCCACGACCAGCCATATTGGTAGCAATAGTTACTGTGCTTGCAAAACCTGCTTCAGCAACAATATCAGCTTCTTTCTTATGAAGTTTAGCGTTTAACACATTATGTCTGATGTTACGCATCTTCAACATTCGGCTCAACAACTCAGATATTTCAACTGAAGTTGTCCCAACAAGAACAGGTCTTCCACTATCAATCAACTTTTGAATTTCATCAATAACAGCAGTATACTTTTCTTTCTTTGTTTTATAAACCAAATCCTCCCAGTCCGAACGAACGATTGGACGATTGGTAGGTATCACAACAACATCCAACTTATAGATATCCCACAACTCCCCGGCTTCGGTTTCAGCAGTACCAGTCATACCTGCCAACTTAGCATACATACGGAAGTAATTCTGAAGGGTGATCGTAGCATAAGTTTGAGTAGCTGCCTCAACAGTTACGTTTTCTTTAGCTTCAATAGCCTGATGCAAACCATCGGAATAGCGTCTGCCTTCCATCACACGACCAGTTTGCTCATCAACTATCTTAATCTTATTTTCAACAATAATATACTCAACATCTTTTTCGAAAAGCGTATATGCTTTTAATAGCTGGTTAATTGTATGAACTCTGTCAGATTGAACAGCATACTCGCGTAAAATACTACTTTTCTTTTCCAGTTTCTCTGTTGGAGAAAGCTCTAGTCTTTCAAGTTCGGCTAATTCAGCACCAACGTCAGGAAGAATGTAATGTCTTGCATCTTCTTCGCTTGTCGCGATATAATCTATCCCTTTATCAGTAAGTTCAATTGTATTGTTCTTTTCATCAATCACAAAGAATAGTTCATCATCTATAAGATGCATATTCTTATTCTGTTCAGCCATGTAAAAGTTCTCAGTCTTTAACAACAGTGATTTCATTCCCTGTTCGCTAAGGAACTTTATCAAAGCTTTGTTCTTAGGCAAACCTCTATGAGACCTTAATAAACACTCTCCACCTTTCTTTTCATCTTCCGAAGAAGGATTGCCTGATAACAACCTCTTTGCATCAGCAAGTAATTGAGTTACCAGCATTCGCTGCGCATTATATATCTTATTAATCCCAGGTTTAAGAGCATCAAATTCCTGATGATCACCTTTAGGAGTAGGACCTGATATAATTAATGGTGTACGGGCATCATCGATTAATACAGAGTCAACCTCATCAACAATTGCATAATTATGCTTACGCTGAACAATTTCTTCCGGCTCACGAGCCATATTATCACGAAGATAGTCGAAACCAAATTCGTTGTTAGTTCCATAAGTAATATCAGCCAAATAGGCTTGTCTTCTTCTTTCGGAGTTAGGTTCATGCTTATCTATACAATCAACCTTTAAACCATGGAATTCAAATAACATCCCCATCCACTCAGAGTCACGTCGGGCTAAATAATCATTTACTGTAACCAAATGAACGCCTTTGCCAGGCAATGCATTTAAATATACAGGAAGTGTAGCAACTAATGTCTTACCTTCCCCTGTTGCCATTTCAGATATCTTACCCTGATGAAGCACAACACCACCTATCAACTGAACATCATAATGGATCATATCCCAAGTGATCATACTGCCACCAGCCATCCATTTATTGTCGTAATATGCTTTATCATCAACAATATTAATACTGTCGCGTGTAGCAGCCAAATCACGATCCCATTGCTGAGCAGTAACTTCAACCTTTTCATTCTCTGTAAACCTTTTTGCAGTTTCTTTCATTACTGCAAAAGCCTCAGGTAATATCTCCAAAAGAATATCTTGAGTCTTATCATAACAAACTTTCTCAAGTTTATCTATGTTCTGATATAGAGTTTCTACATCTTCAATATCGAGATCTTCTTGATTCTCTATTTGGGTTTTGCATGCTATAATCTGAGTTTCTTCTTCAGATATATATTCAGCTATTCTGGCTTTAAACTCAGCAGTCTTATCTCTAAGCTGATCGTTCGTAAGCAGTTTAATTTCTTCATAAGCGGCTTTAGTAGCTTCAACTAAAGGGGTTATTTCTCGGATATCACGTTGTGACTTATTCCCAAAGAATTTATTTAATATACTTAACATATTAGTAAAATATCTTGATTAAACGTTTGTCTAAATTTTGAGCAAAATTAATCTAATTATTAGTAATAATAACAATAATTAATAGTTTTTTCTTCACAATAGAGATTAACACTACTGTAAAAGATTAAAAAGCCGATGTTTTAATAGAACATCGGCTTTCTTTTTTTTAATACTCGTCTTCATGAAAGAAGAAATCCTCTTTAGTAGGATAATCTGGCCATATGTCTTCGATGCTCTCGTATATTTCACCTTCGTCCTCAATTTCACGAAGATTTTCTAATACTTCCTGAGGTCCTCCGGATCTTAAAGCGTAATCTATTAACTCATCCTTAGTTGCTGGCCAGGGAGCGTCTTCGAGTTTTGATGCTAATTCTAATGTCCAATACATGTTACGAAGAAATTTGGTTTCTAATTTTTTGCAAAAGTACTCTTATTTTTTAAAAAATCAAGTCTTTTTATTTTAAACGTATTATTACTTAAAATTGTATTAACGTAAATTATTTAATTTTGTTTCTAAAATCTAGCTTTCCACAGAGATTCTGTAACATTTAAATCATGTCCTAACATACGTGCTAATACAAACAAATAATCTGATAAACGATTGAAATATTTTATTATTATCTCTTCAACCGGGTAAATTGTAGCTAATCTTATTATTATTCTTTCTGTTCTTCTACAGATACATCTTGCAATATGACAATGTGAAACAATAACATCTCCACCCGGAAGAATAAAAGAATGCAATTCAGGAAGCTGAGTATTCATTTCGTCAATTTCTTTTTCTAGTAACAGTATATCTTTTTCTTTTAGTTGGGGTAAAGTTGTTGTTTTATTATCTGCTGCTAATAATGATTCTGCTGTAAAAAGTCTATCCTGAATCTCTAATAATATTTCTTTATAATGATTATTTACCAATTGATCTCTGATAAGTCCAATGTATGAATTTAATTCATCAACTGTTCCATAAGCTTCAATACGATCATGGTATTTGGGCACACGTGTTCCTCCTATCAAAGAAGTTTCTCCCTTGTCGCCGGTTTTAGTGTATATTTTCCAATTCTCGTTCATTAGCATTCATATATAATCCAGAAAAAGAAACAAATCTATTCTGCAATTTGTTCAACAGTATAATGAGACATTTTTCTGATATTAGGATTTATCTCATCTGATGCTATCTTACCATCAATTAATCTTACTATTCGATGAGCATGGCGTGCAATATCTTCTTCATGAGTTACAATAATAATAGTATTGCCCTTTTCGTGTATTTCTTCAAATAAACCCATAATCTCAACAGATGTTTTTGAATCTAGGTTACCTGTTGGCTCATCTGCTAATATAATAGAAGGATTATTAACTAAAGCTCTTGCAACAGCAACACGCTGACGTTGTCCTCCCGATAGTTCATTAGGTTTGTGCGTAACTCTATCAGAAAGATTAACATCTGCAAGACATTTTTCAGCTCTTAGTATTCTTGTACTTTTGTTTACTCCCGCATATATTAATGGTAACATAACATTTTCGAGAGCTGATGAACGAGGTAATAAATTGAATGTTTGAAACACAAAACCAATCTCTTTATTCCTTATTTCAGCAAGTTCGTTATCACCAAGCTTACTGACATCATTTTTATTAAGAATATATTGTCCGGATGTTGGGGTATCAAGACAGCCGATTATATTCATTAATGTTGACTTACCTGAACCCGAAGGCCCCATTAAGGCAACATATTCATTTTTATAAATAGTAAGAGAGATAGTTCGTAAAGCTTTTACTATTTCTGCTCCTACCTTATAATGCTTTGCTATATCTTTCAAGCTTATAACTTCTTCAGCCATTGTTTTTAATTTTTTACAAACTTACATTATTTTAATGACATTATTACTTTCTTAACGATTATTAATTTAAAATCGTATTAGAAAGTTTTGTTTACTTAATTCTTTTCTAAAAAAGACGATCCCTAAGAAGAATAAATCTATACTTAAGCTTACTTCTGAATTTGCAATAATATGTTCCCATGCTTCTTCCATATCTTTAGACCAATGAATATCATCAAAAATAAAGACAGTATTATTATGATGAGATGGTAAACATTGTTCAAAATAATCAATAGTTGCTTTTTTGCGATGATTGCCATCAAAAAACACAATATCTATCATCTTAATATCATTAAGAATACTTTTTAATACATTATCTATATTATTATTTATTACATTAATATTATTAAGATTGTTCTTTCTAAAATTATCTTTTGCAACATCTACAATATTCTCGCTCCCTTCAATAGTTATAATCCTTGTTTCATGAGAAGCTAATGCCATATAAGTAGTACTTACCCCCAAAGAAGTACCTAATTCAATAATAGTATTAGGTTTAACCTCCTTTACTAATCTAAATAATAATTGAGCATATTTAGGTGACTTTGCTGAACGCTTAGCTATTGATGAAATACTTCTGGTAGATGATACACCTGTACCAAAGTCTTCGCAATAGATTTCTTTAGTATTATTTAATAAAGTTGTTCTTAAGGATTCTGCAATATGGTACTCTGAATGCTTTTTATCATTATTAATAACATCTGTAACCAAATGAAAAAGAAAAGGTGGATGTACTCCATGCTTAGTCTTAGCCTTTATATAATAATTTAAATACCTTAAAAGAAACCATAGTTTATTCATTCGACTAAATTAATTCTTTTTATTGAGCTATTATTAATTATAATGTATAATATAAAGACTACACCTGGCATGCTACTTGTTTTATTTACTTTCGTCAACCCTATCATTAAGTAAAGGAACAAAACGAAAACTACCATGTTCGAGTTGTTCGAATTCAGTTTCTGATTTACGCACAAGGCTGGTCATCGTTTGTACATCTTCTCCCACAGGAACAATAAGCACTCCTCCAATCTTTAATTGAAGTTTTAATGCTTCGGGAATATATGGTGCTCCGGCAGTAACTATTATCTTATCGAAAGGAGCAAAGGCAGGTAAACCTGCATAACCATCACCATAAAACATTCGTGGACGATAACCTATTGTTGGAAGAAACTCCTTTGTCTTTAAATATAATGTGCGATGTCTTTCTATAGTAAAAACTTTAGCACCCAATTCAACCAATACACAAGCCTGATAGCCCGACCCTGTACCAACTTCCAATACTTTATCTCCTTTATTAATCATTAAAAGTTCGGATTGGAAAGCTACTGTATAAGGCTGTGAAATAGTTTGTCCATTGCCAATAGGGAATGGTTTATCCTGATATGCAAACTCTGTAAAGGAAGAATCAAGAAATAAATGACGAGGAATCTTTTCAATTGCAGCCAAAACATTTTCATCATTGATGCCTTTACTTCTTATTAAAGCTACCAACTGTTTTCTTAATCCTTTGTGTTTGTACGTATCAACCATTAATTTGTAATTATAGAATGTTGTGTTAAATAATTTGCGAAAATAATAATTTCAGAGACCATAAAAAAAATTACTTTTGTAAAAAATTTAATAAGCATATTATGAATATAGGTGTATTAGGTGCCGGACATCTCGGAAAGATACATATTAAGTGTATTAAGGACATTCCTGAATATAATTTAATCGGCTTTTATGATCCCGATAAGGAGAATTCAGTTAATGTAGAAAATGAACTTGGAGTGAAATCTTATGCTTCAATAGGCGAGCTATTGGATCATGTGGACGTAATTGATATTGTTACGCCAACTTTATCTCACTTTGATTGTGCTTCACAGGCAATAAAGAAAGGGAGGCATGTTTTTATTGAGAAACCTATTGCTGCATCTTCTGAAGAAGCTGCTGAGTTGATAAAGCTTAGCACAGAAGCCAATGTAAAGGTTCAGGTTGGGCATGTGGAGAGGTTTAATCCTGCTTTTACTGCGGTGCAATCTTTTATTACTAATCCAATGTTTATCGAAACACATCGTCTGGCTCAGTTTAATCCAAGAGGGACTGACGTGCCGGTGATTCTGGATTTGATGATACATGATATAGATATTGTATTAAGTATTGTTAAAGCTAATGTTAGGAAAATTAGTGCCAGCGGTGTTGCGGTTGTTAGTGATACTCCTGATATTGCCAACGCTCGTATTGAATTTGATAACGGCTGTGTAGCTAATTTAACGGCAAGTAGAATATCGATGAAGAACATGCGTAAGACCCGCATCTTTCAAAGGGATGCTTACATCGCAGTTGATTTCTTAAAGAAAGAATCAGAAGTTGTGCGTATGAAAAGCGTAAATCCTGATGATAATGATCCTTTTGCAGTTATCATTGATTTAGGCAAAAATAAAGGCTCTAAACAGATATTCTTCGAAAAGCCTGAGATTGTACAAACCAATGCTATTAAAACCGAACTTGAGACTTTTTATCATGCAATTAATGATAATACAACACCTTTAGTTACTATATATGATGGCTATAATGCATTAGATATTGCCTACAAAATCATTGAGAAAATAACTTTAATGTAATTAATAAAGCAATAAAATAATAATTAGTACAATTTGTCGTTTCGATTATATAAAACGGCAAAATAAATGCTTTATAATTACAATAGGCTTCTCAACTTGACTAAAATATTAATCGCGATTCTTCTTATAATCGGGTTTTCGTCGTGTGATAAATTCGATGGTAACCAAACTGTGCCTGCTTACGTTCATATCGATAAGATTACGCTGCTTGATAATGGCAACAACATGGGCTCGCTTTCTAGCAGTATTACAGATGCCTGGTTTTATGTAGACGATCAATACATAGGTACTTTTGAATTGCCCGCTACTTTCCCTGTTTTACTCAAGGGAAGTCATACTATAAAGGTTTTGGCAGGGATTAAAATGAATGGTATTACTAACACAAGAGTTGCTTATCCTTTTTATAACACTATAATATTAACAAAGACTTTTAGTGAAAACGAAACGATGAATCTTGGCCCGCTTACCACACAATACGATCCTAATACTAAGATGGAATGGATAGAGAACTTTGAGGATGGTGGTATTTCACTCCAGAAGAGTACTGTTAATGCCGGCAGCGACACTAATATTATCAAAACAAATCAAGCAGGTTATGTGTTCGAAGGGCTTTACTCAGGCGTTGTTGCTTTAGACTCTAATATGAATTTCTTTGAGATAGAAACCATTCAAAAATACAAGTTGCCAAGAGGTTCATCACCTGTTTTTCTGGAGATGGATTACAAAATAAATAACACTGTTAATGTTGGGCTTGATGCTTATACATCGGGTACTCCCACACAGATATCTACTATGGTTTTGCTTCCCACAACTCAATGGAAGAAGATCTATATTAATTTTACTCCTGACATAAGCAACAATGCTACTGCCGATAACTTTAGGGTATTCTTTGGGCAGTTTAAGAACACAGGTGTTACTAAAGCCACACTTTTGTTCGACAACATTAAGCTAGTTCATTTCAACACTTCAAAAAAGAAATAAAACAATATGAATAAACAACTCCAGGTAACAAAATATTTAATCGCAGATATCTTTTCTGCTGTAATAGCTTGGGGTTTATTCTTCACCTACAGGAAGTATCAGTTGGATGCTACTATTTTCAAGCACATCTACACTATTTCATCTGACGAAAAACTATACTTAGGTTTAATATTTATTCCTTTGTTCTGGTTAATTCTTTATCTGATGATGGGCACTTATCGTAAGATATACCGTAAATCAAGGTTCAAAGAGCTTGAGCAGACTTTTATCATCAGCGTAGTTGGGGTACTTATTATCTTTTTTGCTTTTATTCTTGATGATGTTATCGTCACTTACAAAAACTATTATCAATCGTTTCTTGTACTGTTTACCTTGCATTTCACTATTACTTACATATTAAGGTTGCTCATCACATCGGCTACAGCACACAAAATACACAACAAGATAATTGGTTTTAACACTATCATTGTTGGAAGCCACGACAACGCTTTAAAGATATACAACGAGATTGAAAATCAGAACGAATCATCAGGCAATAGGTTTGTTGGCTTTGTAAGTGTTAACGGCCCTAACGACTCAAAGCTCTCCGATTTTCTTCCTTACTTTGGCAATTACAAAGCTTTAAAAACCATTCTTCGCGATCACGAAATAGAAGAGGTAATAATTGCTATCGAAGAATCAGAACATAAGCTTATCGAAAACATTATAACTGCTTTAGAAGATAGCGAAGTTGTTATTAAAATTATCCCCGACATGCAGGATATTTTAGTTGGTTCTGTTAGGATGAGTTCCATTCTTCAGGCGCCTCTTATCCTTATTTCGCCCGATTTGATGCCTGCCTGGCAGCAATCACTCAAAAGGGTTTTAGATATTCTAGCATCGCTGTTTGCTTTGGTGGTACTGTCGCCGCTATTCCTGTTTACTGCTCTTGTCATCAAAACCAGCTCTAAAGGGCCTATATTTTACTCTCACGAAAGGATTGGCCTTAAAGGCAAACCTTTTATGATGCATAAATTCCGCTCTATGTTTATTGATGCTGAAAAGGGAGTCCCTTTATTATCTTTCGAAGACGACCCCCGTATCACGCCTTTCGGCAAGTTTATGCGTAAGGTGCGTCTCGACGAAATTCCACAGTTCTACAATGTCCTCAAAGGAAATATGTCGCTGGTAGGACCTCGTCCCGAAAGGCAGTATTTTATTAATGAGATCATGAAACAAGCCCCTCATTACCGATTGCTACACAAAGTAAAACCCGGTATCACATCATGGGGACAGGTTAAGTTTGGCTATGCCGAAAACGTTGAAGAAATGGTAAGCCGCCTTAAATACGATCTGCTGTATATAGAAAACATGTCGCTGGCCACCGACTTCAAAATATTACTCTACACCATGATAATTATCATGCAAGGAAGAGGCAAGTAAGACAATAACAAATTACGGATATAGTGATTTGGCGATTTAGTGATTTAATGATATTAAGATTTAGGAAAATAAAGAGTGTCTAAACTAGAAAACAATTACGAATTACACTTGCCGATAGGTAGGGAATTAAAAAAGAGAGTCGTTGTCAGATTATAGACAACAACTCTCTTTTTTAATTTCTAATAACCTAAATCGCCAAATAACTAAATCACAATATCACTAAATACATTTCGTAATTCGTAATTCGTAATTCATCATGTTTTTTATAATTTCATTATTTGAGTTTGTTGGCAGTTTAAATGCTTTGTTATTTTTAAACACAATAATCCCTTTACCTTTCAATATATTATTGATTAGATTAATTGCTTCTCTAAGTTCATCTTCTGGTTCATAAGCGTTATATCAACTCATATGTGTATGCCAGTCACAATTCCCTTCTTTATTATCAAATCCAATTGTAATTTCATTATCTTGAGTAGTAATCCAAAGTATTAATAATCCTGCTTTACTAGGATATTCAATAGTCATTATATCATTTTCTAACCTGAAATGATTAATAAATTTAGGGAATCGTTTTAATAATCCCTCCAAAACATATTTAGAAAATTGTATTTGATTCATTTTCATAATTAGAATTATATTTTGCAAAACTAATTCTTTATCCAATACAACCCAAATTAATCATAATAATTTACATCTCCTCGTTTTCACCATTACTACATTAATTGTATATGTTGCTTTCTTATGCTTTTCGAGATTAATTAGTTTTTTTGCTGAATGTGGTTTTCAAATTCGGGATGAGTAAAAGTAATGTTATCTGCATCTTTGGTATATATTTTTAATTGTATAAATACCATTGACATCAGTAATTGTAGTTTTCTTTTGTTTTCCGGCAATAACAGCTACTACCGCAAGTGGATTAGTTTTATCACTTTGTGATGTTTTTCCTTTATAACAATTGTAAAATGTTTATGCGCTCGCGGTTTTTTTTTTAGCACTTGTGAGTTATCATAAGCAATTATAAATCCCTTATTTGTAGTTTTATAGTTATGAACAAGAGCGTCCTAGTTAGGTTTTTTCTTTTGATAAGCTTTACTTTAGATGAAAGTTTGAGGATTTAAGGTGTTAATTAAAGTGAACACGTATCCCCCCTTCTTTAAATATTAATTTGTATTACAAATAAAAGCACTATATTTGCAACCAAATAATACTTAACTAAGACATAACGATTAATGAATCCTGTCAGCATTATCCCTGTATTAATTGCAATAGCAATAGCATTGCTTACAGTAAAAATAATAAGCAAGATTAAAGGCGTTAAACCTGCCGAAGTAAAGTACACTACTATTGATGGCTTAAGGGGTTATCTTGCTTTTCTGGTCTTTATGCATCACTCTGTTGTATGGTATTTTTTTCTGCGAACAAGTGAATGGAATGTCCCTCCTACTAATTTATTTATTCATTTTGGACAAACAAGTGTTGCTTTATTTTTCATGGTTACAGGCTTTCTCTTTTTCTTAAAACTAAACAGTCCCAGAGAAAAACAAGTTGACTGGCTTCATTTATTTGTTTCGCGTATAATGAGGTTGTTTCCACTGTATTTAATCGCAATTTCAGCTTTAGTAATTATTGTATTCATCTTATCGCATTTTCAAATCAAAGAATCTTTCCTCAACATCTTTAAAGAAATAGCAGGCTGGACGCTATTTACCGTTTACAGCGCTCATCCAATCAATCATTACGAGTTCACAAGTATTATTGTTGCTGGAGTTGTATGGTCATTGGTTTACGAGTGGATTTTCTATCTTTCGTTACCTATAATCGGAATCTTATTCTTCCGCAAAAAAGCATCCATATTTACAATCGTTATTACCGTTCTCCTACTTATCTCCATAGTTATGCGACAGGATTTAAACAAGATCCATTTCTATACCTTTGCAGGAGGTATTATTGCTGCTTTTCTTGTTCGTTCAAATAAGTTTTGTCAGCTTGCCACCAAAAGAATATTCTCTTTAGTTATTATAATTTGTTTAGCAGCAGCTGTATATTTCTTCAGGTCGCCACAAGCAATAGTCCCACTTATCTTAATATCAATCCCTTTTATACTTATAGCTTGCGGCAACACCTTGTTTGGGATATTAGCATTGCCAATATCACGTTTATTAGGCCAGATGGCTTACAGTATCTATTTGTTACATGGAATGGTATTATTTGTTTGTTTTAAATTTGTATTTGGATTTGATTTTATATCCAAAACTTCTCCAATATTTTATTGGACGATAATATTTGGATGTACCGTAGCTCTTATTATAATATGTAATTTATCATACCATTACATTGAATTACCTTCTATGAACTCTTCTTCGAAGATTACTAATTTCATTAAAAATAAATTCCAAATAATAAAGCTACGAATAAAGGCGATAGCTAATAAATAAAAGCTGATTACTTTAGGTGAGGCATTTGTCATTTTCAGGATGATAAATATGATTTTTAGGATGGCTCTGTTTATATAGGAGAAAGCTATTATTTGTTATCTTTTTAATATTACGCATTTTAACTGGCTACTGTTTGTGATTAATGCAAAAAGGAAGGACTTGTAAAGAAAATTAACGGACTTTTAGTTTTTATTTATCCATTGGTTTAGATTATTTATTGACATTGGCATTGTATCGATGAGGTGTTGAGGTTATAGATGGAGAGTAGTGATATATTTACCGGGTGTAGTTGGAATTTTATAGAGCCTTGAAAACTATTCAATGACTTAAATTGAAAATTAATCGAGCATATAATCTTATTTAAGGTCAGTTCTTCGTCATTTATAAAGATTAAAATGAGATTTATTTAAATTGAAATGTTATTTGTAGCGTTCGTCTGGAAA
>JBAXLO010000117.1:0-13636 GCA_037134755.1 Bacteroidota bacterium
ACTTTAGGCACTATATTCGTAATTCGTAATTCGTAATTCGTAATTGTTTTATATCGCCAAATCGCCAAATCAATTGTCCCATCATTAAAAGTCTTTGCACCCTTTGCGAAATTCCTTTGCGTACCTAGCGTGAAATTTTCCCACCGTTTAAAAAGAACACAACCAGGCTTAAAAGCCAATAAACACACACATTACACACACCCCAGCCTAAAGTCCTGGGGTTACCGAATAAAAAACATTTATCTACAAATATTAGGACAACACCAATTCTGACTTCACCCTACCTTTTCAATGAAAGGCAGACTACCTATCGGCAAGCAAGATTTGGGATTTATATTTTATTTCATTTTTATTGATCTTTATTCGGAATGTATAACTATTTTGGAGAATAATTAACAGATTGGATAAATGGACAATTGATAATTGATAATTGACAATTGATAAATAACAATTAAGAATGAAAAAATGAAAGAGAATATTATTAAAAATAAATCATTTTATTTTTTACATTGAGGATTGTGAGAGCTTATCAGTTTTTGATAGAACAGAAAAAAGAATATGTATTGAGCAAACAAATGTTGCGAAGTGGAACTTCTATTGGTGCAATGGTAAGGGAAGCAGAACAAGCTGAAAGCAGTGCCGATTTTGTTCACAAAATGTCTATTGCATTAAAAGAAGCTAATAAATAATTGACAATTGACAATTGATAAATAACAATTAAGAATGAAAAAATGAAAGAGAATGTTATTAAAAATAAATCATTTGATTTTGCTTTGAGGACTGTGAGAGCTTATCAGTTTTTGATAGAACAGAAAAAAGAATATGTATTGAGCAAACAAATGTTGCGAAGTGGAACTTCTATTGGTGCAATGGTAAGGGAAGCAGAACAAGCTGAAAGCAGTGCCGATTTTGTTCACAAAATGTCTATTGCATTAAAAGAAGCTAATGAAACCGAATATTGGATTGAATTATTAGCACAAGCAGGCTACTTAGATGAAACAGCATTCAAATCACTAAAAGCCGACATCACAGAAATATTAAAACTACTTATATCAATAATCAAAACAAGCAAGGCAAAAAAATAATGGACAATTAATAATTGAAAATTGACAATAAAAAAATTATCAATTATCAATTATCAATTATCAACTAAAAGAATTATCAATTATTTAGAGTCTCATGTATATTTTTGTCATAATCCCTTGGGCAAATACCAGTTTCTTTTTTAAATTGTCTTGCAAAATGTGATTCGTCGTAGTAATGCAGCATAAAAGCAATATCACTAAAGTTAAGGATCCCTGCTAATATCATTTGTTTTGCTATATTTACTCTATAGGTATTAATATATTGTTGGATTGTCTTTCCTTTTATGCGTTTGAAAATCTTATTAAGAAGATAATAACTGATATTAAACTGTTCACTAATCAAAACTGAATATTTATATAATGGTTTTTCTTTATATTTATTAAAAATTTCAAAAATTACCTTACATATACTTTCAACAAGTATTTCTTGGCTATTCAATTTCTTTTCTTCTTTAGTATCAAGCAACGACATATCAAATTTATGAAGTCTTTTATTTAATTTATCGTGCAATCTGGAAGTAAATATACCTTTAATATTAACTTCACCCATACCTACGAAAGAAATTTTCATCTTAAGTTTTTTCAATTCATCTTTAACAATCTTTATACCTGCCAGTGTTTTCATTCCTTTTATATATATCATAATTTGATTTATTTATTGGTTAAATCTTATGCAAACGTATACAAAATTTATGGATATATTCATTATTCATTATAATCTTTAAATATCGACTTTTAAAATGTTAGTTAATTTACAAGATGTAATACACTGAATACCAAACACAGAAATTACATAAATAATTGATAGATCTTTAGCTCCTACTTAGTTATAAGCTTTTGGACTACATGACAAAATATGATATAAATATCCCGAAAAATATTCAAGATTATACCGAAGCTTATCAATAATAACTTCCTAATATTGCATCATATTTTTAAATACAATTATCATAATGAAAAAACAAACTTACGCACATATAGTAGTATTTGGAGAGATTGATACTTTCTACGTTACCAACGAGGGTGAATTTGTGCTTTATCCGAACATCAAAAAATCTTTTTTAAAAATCGGAACAAATAACCAACGATTACATGACCTTGGTATTATTCAAAACAGAGATAACAAAGGTCTTGCTGCTAATAAAAAAATATCTAAGCAATTATTGGCTAACGAAATCCTTTTTAATGCAGGTTCTGCTGCCGGTCATTATTATAACTTAAATGACATGGATAATTTTAATAATTTAAATTTCCCGGCTAAATCATTTTCAAAAAAGAGAGCAGAAGTTGTGCTTCAAAAAGCCGACTATGTTATCAAGTTTTTAACTGACAACATTGCTGATCTCACTGATACTAGTGTTACCGTAGCTTCAATAGCAAAATTAAAGATAGCCAGAGATAAATTTAAGGATATTATGAATATTCCTATAATGACCAGAAAAGCTAAGACTAACATAACTAAAGAAATTGAGAGAATTGATAAAGAAACATTTCAGATTATACGCAAAGAACTCAACAACGAAATGTTGATTTTTATGATTTCTAACCCTGGCTTATACAATGATTATATTAAGATAACAAAAATAACTAACGAAGGTGCTCACAAACATAATACTCCTAAAATAATTACAGCTCCAGTAACTGTTAGTGCTATCCATGACCTTACCGGCGAAGCCTTAGAAGGAGTTACGGGAAAATTTGTAGGCAAAAAAACTACTTTTATAACTGATGCAGAAGGAAAGTTTACTGCTAACATTCCTCTTGGTGCAGCTCTTTGCAAATTAGTAGCCGTTGATTTTATAGCCCAAAGCTTTGCTTTTACGCTTACTGAAGAAGGCTATAGTATAATAATAAGAATGGTATCTGTGGGAGTATAGGAAGAAGTTATGAATTATGAATTAAATTATTAATTAGATATGGCAATAATTGATTTAGTAAAATGGACACCCCAAGGAAATTTGACTATCTACGCATATAAATTTCCCGAAACTAATTTAAGCACACACACGCAGCTTATTGTACAAGAATCACAAGAAGCTATTTTATTTTCAAAAGGTCAGATTGTTGGCAAATTTGGACCTGGAAAACACACACTAAACACTGAGAATTTACCCATTCTAAGAAGTTTATATGGTTTGCCATTTGGTGGAAAAAATCCTTTTACAGCTGAAGTATGGTTTGTAAATAAACTACAACCTTATAATATCGATTGGGCTATAGATAGGATGGATATACATGATGCTGATTATAACACAGGGATTCCATTAGTTGCAAACGGTAGATATGGTCTTAAGATTATAGACGCAGAGCGGTTTTTAATAAAAATTGTTGGAGCAAAAGCAACTTTTGACCAAAACGATTTGACTGATCAGTTTTTTGGAGAATTCTCTACAAAAACAAAGTCAACATTAATGCAATTTATGATTAAAAATAATATTGGATTAAAGCAAATTTCTGCACATTTAGATAGTATTTCTGATCATTTACGTTCAATAATGCTTCCTTTCTGGGAAAATATCGGTTTTGACCTCACTAAATTTTATATTACTAGTATCGAAATTGATAATTCAACTGATGTTGGAAAAAGAATACTTGATGCAATCTCTAGGCAAAGTGCTCAGGCTATTGGAGGTTATACATGGCAACAATCACAAGCAATGGAAATTGCAAAGGATGCTGTAGATGGCATGGCTGGTGGAAGTGGTGGATTATTAGGAGCTATAGTTGCTACTAACATGATGGGAGGAGTAGGCGGTGGCGGTGGAATTATGCAGCCACAATATAATCAACCAACTTTTGGGTCAAATAATCAAGGTCAACAAGGTGGTATCGTACAACCAACTACACCCGCTCGTGAAGTTTATTGCTCAAATTGTTCAAAAAAGTTTGCAAGCAATTTAAGATTTTGCCCATTTTGTGGTGATGAATATGACGCTTGCCCTAAATGTGGAACAGACAATGATAAAAATGCTAAACGATGCGTAAGTTGTGGTTTTCAATTACAACAAGGTTTAAATTTATGTACAAATTGCAATGCACCCTTAGTGGTAGGAAGTGCATTTTGTGGATCATGTGGCAAGCCTCAATCTGAAGATAAATGCACACGCTGTAGTACACCTATTACAGCAGGTATTAAGTTTTGTCCTAAATGTGGTCAAAAGAAATCTTAATTTAAATATTATGAATTCAAAAAAAATATTTCCATTTTTCATACTCATATTTGGTGAAGCATTAATAATTGTGAGCTTTCTATATTTTGGTAAAAATTTATCAACAGACTTATTAGTACTTAATACTATTGTATCCTCAATTATTTATTCACTATATTTTATTGATATTATAATACCTTGGATTGATTTTAATGATAAATCACATAAGACCATAGGCTCTATAGGTATTAGATGGGTCTTTACTTTTATTTATATGATTCTGGCTATTGGAGTAATGATATTCTTCAATACTTATAAACCTTTACATATAACACTACAATTAATAGTTCATAGCGGTTTATTTTTCTTTCTTTTACTTGGTTTATCAATGGCTGTTTCAGCTTCAGGAAAAGTAAAAGAAATTTATATAGAAGAGAAACAAAACCGTGATCATATTGATGAAATGAAAAAGATAACAAAGGAAGTTCAATTAAAATTTGATCAAATGACAAATATTCCTGATGATATCATTTCAAAAGTAAATGAATTACAAGAAAGTCTAAGATATATTTCGCCTACTAATAATGTTGAGGCAATAGAGTTAGAGAGCAAATATGTAAATCAAATGAGAATAGTTAGTAATTGCCTGATCGAAAATCCTCTTGATTTTGATAAAATAATAGAGAATATCAATAATTGCAAAAGGAACTACAAAGAAAGAAAACAAATATTTTCCAATTAATATATACTTATAAAAAATTAAATTATGGCAAGTAAAATTTTCATGGAATCAAATAATGTCGACCAAGATCAGGCTAAGATATTATTTATTTATTATCAGCAAATGGCTGAAAAAATAGTTCAAGAAGAAGAACGAATTGAAAAAGAAATAGCTAAACTTGAAGAAGAAAAAACAGTTTTAAATCAGGATTTGTCAAAAGCTAAATTATGGAAATGGGTACTATGTATTCTAATAATCCCTTTTATTTATTTTTTAATGAAAGAGAATGGAATAGTAAAACTAATTGATTCACTTGATGAAAGAATAAATGAATTTAAAAAACAACATAAAGAAATATTCCGTGATTATAAAGTTAGTAAGCTAGGTGTTGCTTATATTCCAATTGCTAATCAAATTAAATATGAAAATAAAAGTTTTATTGTTGACCATACAGGAATGGTTGATGAGTCAATTGTAAAACTACAAATGTCAAGACAAAACGATTTATTAATTAGCACAATTTCCGATTTAGAAACTTTAACAGCAGAAGCTCCTTTAGTTGAAACTTCTTTTGAAATAGAAGAAATTGATACCGAAAAATATTCACGTTCAATGCAACAGGTAAATCAACATGATTATTTTGGCAAACTTGAACGTTCATTACGTACAATATCTTTTTGTATGGATGATTTGGATGTTACATCTGTAGCTTTGCCTTTAGTTGCAAACAACAGTACTTATCTTGAGTTTATCAGAGAATATTCAACATCCGAAATTCCTGAAAACGCAACTATACTTAACGTTTTTAACACAGAAAAGTATAATTCTGAAATTGCAAAATTCCAAGAATTAAATAAATTAAAAGACTCTTTATCTAGAAATACAGCACAATTCGAAGATGTTCTTAAAGGACTAATGACAACGATGGCAAATTCAGTTCAGGCAATTTCTGCCTTAAAAATTGCTTCTACTGATAAAATAGTATTTGAATCAAACAAGGTGCTTTATAAAATCTTGAAATCCCCTTATAATCATTACTCACCAATTTTGGAAGCTTCTGAAATAGAAAGAATAAAGAATGAAAATTTTAATTATGGAGATGCTGTTCAGGATTATGTGCCATTTCAATTAAAAGATAGTTCACGAGTTAGATATAATTTATTATCTGACACATGGACAGCTGAAGATGGAAGCACAACAAATTTCCCATTTGGTATTCACCAAATTCATGAGGAAATTGTTGCTCCAATTGTACAAAATTTAATGAATGAAACAAGAATTGAGAGATTAAAAATCTACAATCATATTAAGGATCAAAAGATAAGTTATTTAAATAAATGGCATCAAGATACTGAAGACTTTTATGGAAGGAATAGAGCTGAAAGTGCAGATCTTATCAATTTAATGCGTGGTAGTTTAAGAGATTATGTTGCTGCATATAATACACTAACTTCTTTAAAGAAAACAGAAGATAGTATGGCTGAATCAGGCGGTTCTCTTGACTCAACTGTAGTTACTGTATCTGAAAATTCAGCTGAAGTATTTGCTGCTTTTGAATTACAATCTAAAGAATTCCAAAATGTACAACTTGATTTTGAAAGCTACATGGAACGTCTTAAAGAAGATATTGATGTAAAAGCAGAAAAATTTGAACATATTGATTATTATGATGCCCTTTTACGTGATGGAAATTCAAAAGACACAGCAGTTGCTGCTAGTGGAGTACATGAATTAGAAGATAGAAGAAAACCTCTTATTAGTATTAACCCATTATTTGCTAAAGTTTCTGAAATTCCACCTACACCTAATATCGAAGATATTACTTACGAGCATATCTCTTTAAATCTACCAATTATCGCTAAAAACGCACTAAGAGAACTTGAAGACGATTTAGTTTCTGAACCAATTACAATTGTAGAAGAAATTGTAAATAACGAAATCCCTAACAATTCTTTCGACTCTGAAAATGTGGATGATGAAAATATTGCTAATTTAAATTCGGATAAAGTAGAAATAATAGATACGGAAAATTTAGAAACCGATAAAGAGGAAATAATTAAAGAAGAGGATTTAGAATCTAATGAAGAAGTTGTTATTAAAGTATACGCAGAAGAAGAACTTGAGCAATTATCAGATTTGGAAATAACAAAGATCTTAATTGAATTGGGCTTTGAACCTATGGAAAAATTTGATAGAGATGAAGCAATATCTGCAATTTTAGAGGCACAAGAAGAAGCAAATAAAGACGATGAAAATGAGTACGATAATAAGATATAATAATTAAAATCATTATAATATAAAGAATATGGCAACATTTAATTATACAGTAGATACTCAGCCTATGGCTGAAGAAATAAGTAGGGTTTCGCACCATGTGAATGCAACTACAGGGGCTGTTGTTGCAATGCAAACAGCAGTTGTTATTGCAGAAGAAAAAGCAGCTGACCTTGTTTGTAATAATGTAAATAAAGGTTTTTACTCGCTAATTCGTTCTCAAATATCTCAAAAAGTCGCAAAGTTACAAAGTGAAGTTGATTCTAATGTTATGCAGTTAGTTCAACAAAAAAAAGCATTAATTGGTATTCAGAATAGAATGCAACGAGATTATAACATGATTTCAAGCAGGTATATTAAGTTGTTTAATGGTCTTAATGCAAATTTAAAAAATAGAGTTTTTGAACTTGATAAACCTACGATTGACTTTGCTTGCAAAGAAATTGATAAAATTACAAACAGAACTAAATACCTTACAGCAACTGTTCCAATTACGCAATTAGAATCCATTTCTACAAGTCAAAGAATAATTGCCTCAAATATTAAATTAAGGGGAGCAAATGTGATAAATTCTATGAGATGGTTTATTCATGAAATGAATTTGCAAAAAAAATTAACCGACCAGATTTTAATAAATGATAACAGATCAGTAGAATCTGCAACATCTTATATCCCAATTGTGATTTATGAATGCAACAGAGATAAATCAAATCAAAAGAATATCGAAATAATAGTTTCAGATGTTGAAATAGACAAGCTTACTAAATCTGAAATAGTTAACAAAGCTTATACAGAATTCGCTCAACTTGAATGGATACAAAAAAGTTTTCCAACTCAAGAAATAAAAAGTGAGTTTAGTAAATTACTTTCATCTTCTACAAAATCTTCAAGAGTCAAAGATTTAGCAATACAATTATTTCAGGCTAATAATTATCAAACCACTTAAATGATAATATTATGAGTTATACCAGAAATTACCGTGAAACTATAACAGTAAGTGGTTCTAAAACCGTTTCTGTTTCATATCCCGCTTCACAAAGCAGTGGTACAGTATCTGCTACTGTTCATTACACTGAAGAAGTTCCCGTTAATGTGAATATCAATGTTGACACTAATCCATTTGATAAAAGTGTAAGCCATGTAAATGGATATGTGGATTTACTAACTGGGGCTATTGTTGCTACTGAAACTGCTGAAATAGAATCAAAATTAAGAAATTCTGTCAAAGTTGGTGAGACTATAGTTAATGGTTTCTTTAGCTATATACGTTCTGAGATAAGTCAGCAAATAACAGAACTTTCTCAAAATATTGATGCTCATCTTATGCATTTAAAGGAGTTGGCAAAATCTTGTGTCGACAAGAAAAAGCAAATGGAAGGAGACTTTTTTAGGATTTCGGGACGCTATGTGAAAATATTTGATGATTTAAATAACGAATTATCAAATCGAATTTATGAATTAGATAAACCTGCATTTGTTTTTAAAAAAGAAACAGACAATCAAAAAATAAGAACATCCTCCAATGATTTGGTTAATATAGTTACAATTTGCGGAATCGAAAGTAGTGATTTGCAATCAAAGATAAGTACTTCGATAGCAAAAAAAAGAGCATTAGATACGATAAACAAATCTAAAGTATTTCTATGGCAGCAAAAAAAACTGAACTCAACTACTCAGCAAAGTATGCTTAATGTAAGTAAATCAAGTTCAATATTTGCTCCATGTTGTTATGTTGAGTCAATTAAAGCAAATAATCAAATTGACAAGAATATTTATAGTACATATTTTTTAACTATATTAAAAGATAAGAGTAAGAAAAATGAAATTATTGAACAATTTTCATCAAATTCGATAGTATGGAGTATTCTATCAAAAGATGTATTAAAGAATATTAGTCAGTATTTTAATACAGAACTAAATAATGATTCTTCTTTAAATGATCAGCATGCTGTTCGTGTGCGTGAGATGATTCAGAAAATAGCAAATATATCATCAATTAAAGCAATTAGAATTTAATAAATTAAAATATATAAGAAATGAATGAATTAAAAGAACTTCGTTTTAACGAAACAAATATTCAACTAAAAGACAATTTAATAAAGGGATCAATATTACCTGAAAAAATTGCAGAACTAGGCAGAACCATCACAATTCAGGGTAACTCAGTTATTGAAGGAGCAGTATATGCTTACAAATTAGAAATCCAGCAAGGTGACTCAGAAATTAAAGGTGCTGTATTTACTCAACTTGAAATGTATGTAAATAGTGAAGCAAAAGGGAACATCTCTTTTAAAAAGAGTGTAGGCTCTGCAAATTCAATTGTATCTAGAGCTATAAATTGTAATCTGATGTTTTATTCAGATATTAATGCAAAAAATGTAACTTTGTATAACGCTTTTGTTGCAGGTAGTATTTATGCTGATGAAATCATTTTACAAAATTGTATAGTAATAGGTGGTGTTTTTGCAACACAAAATATTGATATTACTAACTCAATCATAGGTACATTTAATAGCCCATCAGTTAAAGCAGCTCAACAAGTATGGTTATTACTGCCAAGTGCATTTTCAATTGAAAAAATTATAACTATACCTGGTACTAAGTTTTACAATCTAAGTTTAGCAGACCTTGGTTCTTTATACAAAGGTAGTTTGCAATCGATTAATTCAGGAAAAATAGAAATGAATCTTGATAGTGATGAGGTTAGAACTACACTTACTAATGAAGAAACACAAAAATCGTTACGTAGTTATACTGTTGTTGGTAAAGTATTAGCAGCTGACTTGTTGGATTTTGACAAATTCCAAAATCACTTTTTGCTAACTGCTGCTAGTTTAGGTTCGCAACTATTAAAAAACTATGACTTGGGTTTCGATGACAAAGGAGTACCAGTAACTTTAACATTTATTAAAATTCGGGATTTCTTTTTTGACATTTTAAATGGTAAAATTGAAATTCAAGAAATAAATGGGAAGTTTGACATCTCTGATATTACAGATAAATTCAATTAAAAAACGAAAGATATATTGTAATATCTTTGAACAATAGCTTAGTGAAAGCGAAGAAAAAATAAAATTGGAGTCCAGAAACCAATTAAAAAAACGGGGCGGTACTGAAAAGCCTTATGAGTAGGAAAATTAAATTTTTATAAAAATGAAGAAATATTTATTTCGTATAATTGCTTTTTTAATATTAGCAGTTTTAAGTTCTTGCGGGGGTGGGAAAAAAGTTGATCAAGTAAAATTACTCCCTGTTAAGCTTGGTAAAGAATACCAATATGTAGATGCAGAAGGCAAAATTATAATTAGCCCACAATTTGCTGAGGCTACTATTTTTAGAAATGGAGTAGCTTTGGTTCAAACTTCTGGTGATAAACCTAAATGGGGGTTCATTAAAGAAGATGGAAAATTTGTTATTAATGCTACCTATAAAAGTGCTACTATTTTTAATGAAGATAAAGCATGGATAGTAAATGAAAATGCTGCTCCAACTTGTATAAATAATAAAGGAGAAATTCTTTTCACATTGCAAAATGCTCAAAAAGTGAATATATATTATGATGGGTTAGCGGCATATAGTATTATTGATAGTACTTTCGAAAAATGGGGTTTTGTAGATAAAACAGGTAAAATCAAAATAAATCCACAATTTTCTAAAGTAGGTGGTTTTAGTAATGGAAAATGTGCAGTTGCAAATACAGATGGTAAATGGGGTTATATTGATAAAGAAGGGAAATTGGTTATTAATCCACAATTTGATGATGCAAGAAGATTTTATGAAGGAAAGGCAGTTGTAAAATCCGGTGAAAAATATGGACTTATTGATGAAAGTGGCAAATATCTTATTAATGCTCAATTTTCAGATTTAATTATTGATGGAGATATCTTTTTAATCAAACAAGATGAAAAATGGGGATGGTGTGATAAAGACGGAAAAATATTAATAAACCCACAATTTACAAATGCTTTTCGTTTTTTAAATAATAAACTTACTTCTGTGGAGTCGAGTGACAAGTGGGGATATATTAATAAAGAAGGTAAAATTATAATCAATCCTCAGTTTGACTTTGCTTTATCTTTTAATGGTAAATTAGCTCTTGTTCAAAGCAATAAAAAATTTGGATTTATTGACATTGATGGAAAATATATTGTCAACCCTCAATTTGATGAAGTTTCAAAAGATTTAATGATTTATATGGTTTCTGGATATTCTGCTTACGAGTTAATTGAGACTGATTTTTTCAATGTATCGGCAATAACTTCTCGCTTAAAAGTTGAAAATCCAGAAGGATTCTCATTTAATTCGACAATGTTAGAAATTCAAACAAAGTTTAAGAAATCAAATGAAGATTTCAACAAATATAGCCAAGAGCACATGATGATTTCATCAGAAAAAATAACAAATGAGGCTTCTTTAGAATTTTATGTTTTAGGATCGCCATGGAATATGTCAGGTTGGGATTATGCATTTAATTCAAATTATAAACCAATTGGATTTGCTTATAAAATTATCCTTTCAGGCAATGGTAGCAGTAAAAGCATTGAATTGAAAAAGGCTATAGAAGCAAATTTTACAGGCTACAATAAAGATGCTGCAAACTCAAATGAAATATTAAGTGTATATAATAATGCAAAGCAAATATTAAAAATATATATTCAAGGCAACAGTGTAATAGTTACAATTAGTCCTAAATCAACTCAGTAATAATAACATTTAAATTAAGTTTAGTGTATAAATTCTGGAAATCAAACTAAAAAAATAGATATTAAAAGGGAGCTGTGCCAAATTTTCTTCGAACAATAGCTAAGTGAAAGCGAAGAATTAAATAAAATTGGAGTCCAGAAACCAATTTAAAAACGGGGCGATACCGAAAAGCCTTATGAGTAGGGAAATTAAAACATACAAAAATGAAGAAAATTATTTACAAATTTGTATTATTATTAGCTTTTGTAGCATTATTTATTAGCTGTACAAGTATTAATCAATCAATGAGAGAACCTAATACAAAAGTAAATCTAAACAAGAGTGATTTTACTTTATCTGATCAAGTGATTGGGGAAGCATCTTCAACAAAAATTTTAGGAATAGACTGGAGTAGATTCTTTACTCAAAAAGCAGGAACTGTTGAAAATGGTGCTATGGCAATTAGTGCAGCAAGTATTCCGGTAGTAGGTGGCTTTATCTCCGACAAAACAGCTAATTATGCACTTTATAATATAATGACAGCCAACCCAGGTTATGATGTAGTATTTTATCCTCAATACGAAACCAAAGTAGTTAGGCCAATTTTAGGCATTGGTCTTCTTTCAAAGATTACTACTGTAAAAGCTAAAGTTAGATTAGGAAAATTAAATAAGTAAAACTATTGTTCATATCACATTAGAGTCCAGAAACTAATTACAAACGGGGCGTATCCGAAAAGCCTTATGAGTAGGGAAAAATATAATTAAATTATGGCAAATTTATCATGTCCAAAATGTAGTGAGTTAACAAAAAAAGGAGGTTATAAAATCTGGCAAATTGTGGTTGCAGTTTGTTTCTTCCCCTTAGGTTTACTAGCTTTACTAGCTGATAGAGAACCCACAACTTGTCAAAAGTGTGGTCATACCTGGCAGGGTTAACTTTCAATTTGTATTTTTAATGAGTGAGAGATGAATCTATAAGAAATCTCTCACTCATTATTTTAAAAACAACAAACTAATAAAATGGAAATCGCAATATTACCGAACTGGATAATAAAATATTTAACACAAAATTATTCACAACAGAATGATTTAAATATCTTGATTAGTAATATAATTATTGTTTCATTTTTTATAATCTTTAAAGATTCAGTTATATATTCTATGAATTTAATTCCACATTTCTGCCTTATTGATAAACTGTTTGGAATTGAATGTCCATTTTGTGGTACTACAAGAGCCTTTAGTGAATTATCAAAAGGGGAAATTAATAATTCGATTCATTTAAATTTCACAAGCATATTTATTGCATTATTTTTCATTATTCAAATTCCATTAAGGCTAATAACTTTAATTAATAAAAAGAATCGAATTATATTTTATAAAATATCAAAGCACTTAAGTTTTTTAATCTTAACAATCATTTTATTTAGATGGATTTTTATCCTTCTATATTAAAATGTTTAAATTTAGAATACTTTCAAACCGATGTCATATTGCCAATGAAAACAATCTTAAATTAATTAAAGATCGCCCCTCGCTCCTATTAGTATAGAGAGTTAGGCTAAAAAAATAAGACATAGGGTCGATGAGCTTGTCGAAACGGCGCTTGATCATGGTTCAAAGACTCTAAAAGCCCAATCATTTATTGGTTGGGCTTTTTGTTTTTAACTAAATTTGATTTAGGAAAATTAATAATATACAGCATTTAGTCATTCAACAACA
>JBAXLO010000118.1:0-13597 GCA_037134755.1 Bacteroidota bacterium
ATTTTAGGCACTTTAAGTACTCTTTTCCACCGTAATTCTTAATTCGTAATTTATTTGCAGTCTTGATTTTTGTTACTTTCCATCAAGCAAAAGTAATTATGATAGAATCACTTGAAAAAATATCCAGAATATTAATTAAAAATAAAGCTTCATTGGTAATTACCAAAAAAAACACCGCATTCTTGACATACGTCACGGAGTTCTTGACAAACGTCACGGCGTTCTGATAAATGTTATGGCGTTCTTGACATACGTCACGGCATTCTGAACAAACGTCACGGCATTCTTGACATACGTCACGGCGTTTTGGACAAACGTCGTCTCGTTTTGGAAAATGTTACGGCGTTCTGGACAAGTCTCGTCTTCATTTCGCTTTGCTTCGCCGAGTTCTTTTTGGCACTAATACTGTTTTATCTATACTAATTCAGGTTCGTACTAACATAAATATGAATAGAATATATTAAAAACCTGTTAGTTTTTAATTAACATCAAGAAATGTCCTGCATAATTTAAAGTTTGCAGATCTTTCTTATAAAGAACAAACAATGTAGTCTTTACTGTTTAATCACCTTAAAGTTCTTGCTGCCTTTATCAGCAATATATTTAATAAAATATACTCCAGCTTTGTATTGTTGCAGTTCAATGCTAGAGTTCCTTGTTTTTGTTTCTCAAGATTGGTAGTATAAAGCTTTTCTCCAATAATATTATAAACTTTAATGTTACTATTAACTAAGCACTGAATTCTTTATTTCAGGACTTCAATAATAGATTAATGAAAAAGAGTATAAAACAGAGATTGCCAATCAATAATCATAAAACCAATAAACAATAATGTTTTCATTATTGTTTAATATATCAATTCAGTAGCGAGTTAACTTAAAAAGTAGCTTGGTAATCGATATTCCTACTTATTTATTTTCTCGAAATTTTATGTAAGAAAAGCAAGCAGAAGTTGTTTATTTTTCATTTAATTTAATCCTTGTTCTCTAATATCATTAAGTTCATTAGCAGTAAACAAACCAGCTTCAAACAAATTCATATACTCCTCCGACACACTTTGGTCAAACAACATAATATCATCCGAATTAATAGTAATAAGCACGCCATTATCATAGAGCACTCTCGCCTGATGAGTAGCTAAATCATTAGTTCGTCCTAAAATTATATTACTTGTAGGGCATACATTTAATCGGATATTATTATTTTTAACCCAATTCATTATTTCCTTATCGGAAGCTATTGATACGCCATGTTGCACTTCGTTAAGATGAAGCGTTTCGATAGTTTGCCTAACGGATTTAGCATCGCCAAACTCCCCACTATGCGCTTTAAGTTTCAGCTTATATTTTTCGGCTATACTATATATATATATGTATGCATCCGCCGAACGGATAAGTTCATTCCCATAAAGGTCGATAGATTTAAAATAACCGCTCTCTATTAAAGGAATAACTAGCTTTTCTGCTTCAGCAACATCCATATCTCTTGCAAAACCAATCTCAGGATTATATTCAATTTCGGGTGCTACCTTTTGATGTGTATCACTTAAAAACTTAGTAAAGGTAGCAATATCATTATCAAAAAAGGTTAAGTTAGTACAATCAAAACTCATCTCCAGTTTATGCACACCATCTTCTTTTGCCTGTTCAAAAGCAAGAGTCATAGCTAAAGTCATCCCCTCGCGACTTAGTATAAAAGGTCTTAACTGTGTAAACAGATAAGTATTCATCTCGATAATGTCAGCAAAACGAGCCGGTGGCTTAGGAATTATCTTATCAGTATGTTTTTGCAAAGCATTTAATCTGCTTCCCAAAGGCCCATGATTATGAAGATCACTTTTAGGGATTTGCTTTAGCAGATCAAGGTTTTTAGTCTCTAATGCTTCAATAAAAAGCACATCATTACCAGTCATCTTTAACTGCTTTTTTGCCTTTCATTGTTTTCTTCAACGATTCGATAAGCTTTACAATATTCCTATTAACTTGCGATAAATATTCATCCCACAGATATGAATAACCTGGGTTCTTTTTATCAAGCCATTTTTCAAGTGGATATTTGGAATTATCTTTCAGATAGAAGCCAGTAAACTTATAACGATACTTATTATCTTTAAACTGAAGCGAAAAACTATACTCAACAGTACCAGTTTTTACATGCACTCCCTGATCTATTTTCTCCAGAGCTATCCTATAAACACCTTGGATCTCACCATTTACATCGTCACGAACACGGGTAACATCGGCAGGGTTTTTAAAATTAGTATTCAACCATTCAATACCTCTTTTATACAATTCATATTGCACACCATCCTCTTTAGAACCGCCTGCATAAGTTATTAAATTGGTATTTGTATCAACAGGAATTATCGATCGAATAGTATCCTGAGCCTGTATAAACGACACACTTATAATTGCTATCAGCAATAAGATTAATTTTTTTGATAGTTTTTGCATAATGTTAAATTTGAAGTTACAATATTACTAATATTCTAGCATATTATTAACAAAAAATCTGCCAGAGTTGTTGAAAAAATAAATATTAATTAATAATAGTTGAATATTATAGAGATAGGGCTTTATATTTGTTAAATTATTTAATCTTTTGGTTGTTTAATTCACCTTTTATCTAGAACAAATACTATTTATTAAAATAAAATTAAAGAAATGTACTGTTAAGTTTATATTTTATATAACTTTGCATGCTTAAAAAAAACAAACATGAATATTTTATCTGATAGAATTAACAAACTTTCCGAATCGGAAACTTTGGCAATGACACAAAAAAGTCGAGAGCTACAAGCACAAGGACATGATGTTATAAATTTAAGCATTGGTGAGCCCGATTTTAATACTCCTGACACAGTTAAAGATTTTGCCAAGCAGGCAATTGATGACAACTACACACATTACACTCCGGTTTCGGGTTATCTGGATCTTCGTCAGGCGATAAGCAATAAATTTAAACGCGATAACGGCCTTGATTACTCACCTCAACAGATTGTGGTTTCAAATGGTGCCAAACAATCGCTGGCTAATGTTGTAATGAGCATTATTAATCCTGGTGACGAGATAATTGTCCCTGCGCCTTATTGGGTTTCGTATAAAGAGATCATTAAGTTGGCGGATGGTAAACCCGTTTATATTAATGCTACGGTAGATCAAGAATTCAAGGTGAGTGCTGCCCAAATTGAAGCGGCTATTACACCAAAGACTAAGCTTTTAATGTTTAGCAGTCCTTGCAATCCTACAGGCTCTGTTTATACTAAAGAAGAATTGAAAAGTATAGCTGAAGTTATAGCTAAACATGAAAACATCTTCATCTTAGCAGACGAAATATACGAACATATTAATTTCGTTGGCAAACATGAAAGTATTGGTCAGTTTGATTGTGTTAAAGACAGAGTAATAACTGTTAATGGCGTTTCAAAAGGCTTTGCAATGACAGGTTGGAGAATAGGTTTTATGGGTGCTCCATTGATTATTGCTAAAGCTTGCGACAAACTTCAGGGTCAGATAACTTCTGCGCCATCATCAATTGCACAACGTGCTACTTTGTGTGCTGTTAACTGCGATCCAAAGCAAACACCTCAAATAATTGATATGGTTGTTGCCTTTAAAGAGCGTAGAGATTTATTATTGGATCTTTTAAAGGATATTCCTGGTTTAAAGACTAATACTCCTGATGGAGCTTTTTACGTTTTCCCTGATGTCACCTATTATTTTGGCAAATCTGATGGCACAATAACTGTTAATAATGCTGATGATTTATCTACATATATTATTGATAAAGTTTATGTTGCCTTGGTTTCGGGAGGTGCTTTCGGTTCGCCGGATTGTATTCGTATTTCGTATGCTACTTCCAAAGAAAGACTTATTGAAGCTGTAAAAAGAATTAAAGCAGCTTTGGCTGATCTTAAGTAATCTTTGATTGCAGTTAATGCTAATCGATGTAAATTTACCGATATATAAATTAAAAGCCCTGCAAGTTTTGGATATTTGTAGGGCTTTTTTAAATAATAAAGCTATTGCTAAGCTTTCGTATCTACAGCATTAGCTTATTTACCCCAATCCTTTACAGCGCTCTTATAATCATTAGTAAAGCCATGATGAGCAGTAAAAATGTATGCTACACTGTCAATTTTTGTGATATTAGCTATAGATTTTATTGACAAATCATTATCCATATTAAAAAATTTGTTCATTGGTGCTATTTTACCATTCTTTAAACTCAGGGCATCACCTGTAAATAAATATTTATCATTAACTAAGTAACACATCGAACCGGAAGTATGACCGGGCATCAGGTATCCTTTTACTTTTACGTTGCCAATAGTTATCGTTTGTTGATCGTCAAGTAAAGTATATTCCTTTGTCGAAATCTTATTTGTCATAAATATAAACTTATGTTTCTCACCTCTCAACATTTGCATCTCTTCTTTTGCAAAATACACCTTTGCATTTTTAAATATCGAAAGTGCTGCCACATGATCTCTATCAGTATGTGTAAGTAATACGGCTACAACATTATCAGGATTAATTGCAAGTTTATTAAGTTGAGCACTTACAACATTTACATCGTTTCCTGCATCAAAAGCTACATAATTATTGCTATCTTTTACCAAATACAGGTTTACAAACGAGTCTTTTATCGTATAAATGTTCGCAATTATCTCTTTAGTTTCCGTTACATTCATATCTTTCACCTCTGATTTCATTTTTAAAAAGAAACCAACAACAAAGATTATAATAAGCGCAATTACTATTGCCACACCCCATAAAATCCTCTTAAATAATGTTTTCATGTTTATTATTATTTTAATTTATTGATGAATATTATTGTAGTTTTTAAGCATACAAATGTACTTATTTTTCATGATACCAATGTATATTTTCATCATATTATTAATATTATTTGTAACTTTGAAAATTATTTTAATGTTAGATAATAGAGCTATAAAATTGCAAAATGATATCAGAATTTATGCACAGCATCACTCTTATTCTTTCGGTGATGGTACTTTGGAACAACCTTATTAATTATATGATCGTAGAAAGCAGGGCGTAGGAACCTATACTATTTCCGGTCATTAGCATATTACTATTTCTCATAGTCAAATCATAAATTCTATTAAAGAATTTAAGTTAGATAATTAGCCATTTAAGCTATTTGTATTTTGACTAATATAAAATCAATATCAATAATCCTGATGCTTTTCTTTCTTAAGATTTCGAGAAAATAAATAAGTTAAAATAGAAAACTCACTCCAAATTAATTAAAACTATAAATTAGTATAATAATTTGCAGTTTAATTTAAATAATTTGCAACAATCTAATATAACATACTCTATATAAATTCTTTTTTCTGGAGATGCCTTCACTCATTCAGCGTAGGCATTAATTTTTTCAGATGTGCTCTCATTCATTCAATGTATGAAAAATTATTTTTTTAGGAATATTTTTATTATATTATTTGAATGATAAAACATTAATAAGTCCGTAAAAAATAATAATCAACATGTAGCTTTAGAGATTGGAGTTCCAAGTGTCTTATCCTGTCAAGAAAAATAGATTTAATAAAAAGTTATAAACAATCTTAAAACCTATCGTCAATTTAATTACTTTTACAAAATAATATTCTATCGCATCGACTTATTTTAAGGGAGTGAATTTCAAAATAATGATTTCATCGATAAGCAACGAAAGGATGTTTTTAATTATAAAGTAGAGTTAATAAATACATAATGCCTGAATTTACACATTTACACGTTCACACACAATACTCGATATTGGATGGGTTTTCGGATATCAAAAAGCTTGTTAAAAAGACAAAAGAGTTAGGTATGAAATCTCTTGCCATCACCGATCATGGCAATATGTACGGTGTGTTTACTTTTTTTACGGAAGCAAAAAAACAAGGAATCAAACCTATAATTGGATGTGAAGTATATGTGGCACATAATTCAATTTCCGAAAAGACAAAGAAAGATGATCGCAGTGGTTATCATTTAATTTTATTGGCTAAGAATGTAGAAGGTTACAAAAACCTCTCTAAGCTGGTGTCTTATGGGTTTATTAATGGCTTTTATTATACTCCCAGAATCGATAAAGACCTTCTAAAGAAATATAGTAAGGGACTTATTGCAAGTAGTGCCTGCCTGGGTGGTGAACTTGCCAAAACTATTATGAATGAAGGTGCAGCTAAAGCCGAATGTGTAATTAATGAGTTTAAAGAAATCTTCCATGACGATTATTACATGGAAATGATGAATCATGGTTATCCCGAACAACATGCAGTTAATAAAACAATAGCTGAATTAAGTGCAAAGACAGGTGTAAAATACATTGCTACTAATGATTTGCACTTTATTAATGCTGCTGATTACGAAGCGCACACTATTTTGATTTGTTTGAACACAGGCAAGGATATAAATGATACGGAAGGGATGCATTATACCGGTCAGGAGTACTTAAAATCTCCTGAAGATATGGCTAAATTGTTTCCGGAATTCCCTGAAGCCCTATCAACTACACAAGAGATTGTTGATAAAATAGAAGATTATAATTTAAATAAAGATCCTATACTTCCAAAGTTTCCTTTGCCCGAAGGTTTTGATGATGAAAACACCTTTCTTGAATATCTTACGTATGAAGGTGCAAAGAAATTGTATCCTAATATGGACGAAGAAACAATGGAGCGTATAGATTTTGAGTTAGCTACTGTAAAAAGGATGGGCTTTCCGGGATACTTCCTCATTGTGCAGGATTTTATTAATGAATCGAGAAAGATGGGTGTAAGAGTTGGCCCCGGTAGAGGTTCAGCGGCAGGTTCGGCAGTTGCATATTGCTTAAGGATTACAACTATTGACCCACTAAAGTATAATTTGCTTTTTGAAAGATTCCTTAACCCCGAACGTATTTCAATGCCCGACGTTGACGTTGATTTTGATGATGTAGGCAGAGATAAAGTTATCAATTATGTTATTCAAAAGTATGGTAAAGAAAAGGTAGCTCAGATAATAACCTTTGGTAGCATGGCTGCAAAGTCTTCTATCAAAGATGTTGCCAGAGTTTTGAAATTACCTTTGCAGGATGCTGAACGCTTAACAAAACTTATCCCCGAAAGGGCAAGTAATTTAGCGGAAGCTTTTAAAGGTTCTACTGAATTGAACGAAGCAAGAAACAATGGTGATGAATTAACTCGTAAAACATTGCGATTGGCTGAAGCATTGGAAGGCTCTGTAAGAAATACAGGTACGCATGCTTGTGGAATTATTATCGGCCCTGAAGATCTCACCAACTTTGCACCATTAAGTACTGCAAAGGATACAGATATGCCGGTAATTCAGTTTGAAGGCAGCCTTGTTGAGAGTGCAGGATTGTTGAAGATGGACTTTTTAGGTCTTAAAACTTTAACTATTATTAATGATGCTCTTAAAAACATAAAATATAGCAGAGGATTAGATATTGATATAGATAATGTATCTCTTGAAGATACTGAAACTTACGAATTATTTAGCAGAGGTGATACTGTAGGGATCTTTCAGTTTGAGTCTGATGGAATGCAAAAGTATTTACAAGAGCTAAAGCCAAATAGATTGGACGATCTTATTGCAATGAATGCGCTGTATCGTCCGGGACCTATGGAGTATATCACCAATTATGTAAATCGTAAGCATGGTCGTGAACCTATCACTTATGCATATCCTATTATGGAGAAGTATCTGAGTGATACGTATGGTATAACCGTTTATCAGGAACAGGTTATGCTTCTATCTCAGGCGTTGGCAGGTTTTAGCAAGGGACAAGCTGATACTTTGCGTAAAGCAATGGGGAAAAAGCAGATCGAAGTTATGAATAAACTTAAAGATGCTTTTGAAAAGGGTTGTGTAGAGAATGGTTATGAATTAGAGACGGTTAAAAAGATATGGAATGACTGGGAAGCATTTGCTCAATATGCTTTCAACAAGTCGCATTCTACCTGTTATGCTTATCTGGCTTATCAAACAGGGTATCTTAAAGCACATTACCCAGCTGAATTCCTTGCATCAGTACTTACTCATAACTTATCGGATATTGAAAAGGTTACTTTCTTTTTGGATGAATGTAAACGTTCGGGCATACAGGTATTAGGTCCTGATGTTAACGAAAGTCAATGGAATTTCTCTGTGCCAAAAGATAATGTAATTAGGTTTGGATTAGGAGCTGTTAAAGGTTTGGGTGAAGCACCTGTAGAAGCTATTGTAAACGAAAGAGAAGAAACCGGGCCATACCGGTCAATCTTTGATTTTATTAAAAGAGTTTCCCTAAAGAATATTAGTAAAAGGGTATTGGAAGCATTAGCTATGAGTGGTGCTTTTGATTGTTTCCCTGAAATACACAGAGCTGTTTTCTTTGCTTTGGATGGTGAAGTTCCCTTTACAGAAAAGTTAATACGCTATGCCAATAATCTAAATGAAGCAGAGAATGCAGGTCAACATTCTTTGTTTGATGATCCGGGGCTGGCAATAGATCAACAAATAACTACCGATCCTGAGATTCCAAGAGTAACACCTTGGTCGAGTATTGAACAACTAAAGAAAGAAAAGGAAATTGCAGGGTTTTATTTATCCGGACATCCATTAAATGATTTCAAAATAGAGATTGAGAACTTCTGTAATATTAGCATACCAGCATTAAAACAAGATTTGAGACCTCTAAAAGGTAGAGAACTTAAATTTGCCGGGATAGTGTCGGCAGTTTCGCACCGAACTACCAAAACAGGCAATCCAATGGGTAGTTTTAATATCGAAGGTTATGATGATACTATCCAGATTGTTTTGTTTTCGGAAGATTATCTAAAGTTTAGATATTTTCTTACAGAAGGTACTTTATTATATATTAAAGCTACTGTTAAAAATAAATATAATAACGAAGATTTGTTTGAGTTAAAGATTAATGGAATTTCTCTTTTAGCCGAAGTTATTGAGAAATACACTAACCGTATTACAATGAATGTTCCCTTATTTGAAGTAAATGATAAATTTATTCATAAATTAAAAACAAATATTCAAAAGCATAAGGGGAAATGCTCGCTAAGACTTAATGTATATGATGGTGCAGAGAAACTTAATGTAAGGATGCTTACAAGAAATATCTTTGTTGATGCAAGTACTTTCCTTAAAGCATTTGAATACGAACATAACATCAGCTTTAAACTCGATTAATAAAAGAATTTAAGCGAACAGAGAGGTATTAACTACTTCTCTGTTCGTTGAACTGGATTTCCTTCCCATGAACTCCATGCAGGCAATGTTTCACCTTTCATAAGTAGAGAAAGATTACCCATTTTAGCTCCTTCTTTTAGTTCAGTATCATATAATACAATCGAACCACATCCAACGCTACAATACTTACCTACATTTATGTATGACATCTTCATAACTCTGTCTTCGAATAGATGTGATTGCATTGTTGTATGGAAATTAATAGCAGCGTCATCTTCTATTTTAACAAGATCAAACTCCGAAAAGAAGGTAGAATCAATGAATACTCTTTTGCCAATCTTACAACCAAATAATCTTAAGAGCCAACATAAGAATGGTGTGCCTTGCAATAAACCTAATAAAGATGTAACGGCAACTGCTTCGTAAACACCTGTAACCAGTTCAGTTTTCCATACAAATGTACTCCACAAAGGTCGTACTAAAGGAACATATTTACCAATTACTATCTTCTTAATTAAAGCTACTAATAAAGTTGATCCAATTAAAGTTACAGCTAATAATAAAGGGAATAACAGCACCATCTCACTAAAGTAAAGATATAAATCCATATAACCTAGTATAATCAAATCGAAGATAAAGATTATAAAATATAAAGTTATCGGTAATATTATTCTTATAAACTCTATTGAGAACCTCTTTAAATATAGTTTCCTTGAAGGGGAATAGGTTTCTGAAACGGGAAAGTCAGTGTTTATATCTCTTTTAGGTAGGAATATCGCAGGACTTCCCAACCATGATGTACCAGATTCAGTTTCTTTCTTTTGTGGTGTAATAGATAGTACACCAATCAAACAATTATCACCTACATTTCTGTTTATTGGTAACAAAGCACTGTTCCCAATAAAAGTTCTTTTACCAATCTTAGATTTAGCTATCTGTGTCTTCTCCATATAGATCTTAGGAGTTCCAGCCATTGATGCATCTGCAAAGAAGCTTTCATCACCTATCTCTAATAAGTCCGGTGAGATATGTGTTAGCGTTGAAACCTCTACTCTTTTACCTATTTTTACTCCCATTATTTTAAGGAATATCGGAGTTAATAAAGTTGCATAAAGCGTATGAAGTACTGTTAAACTCATATACATCATCTGATCGACTATCCACTTACGTAAATAAAAACTCGAATAGATACTATAGATACCGGGCTTGATCTTACCTAGCAATAACTTCTTAAGTATCCACATTTCCAAACATAATATCACTATAAAAGCTATTGCTGCAAGTGGTGCAAAAAGGAAACTCCAATGGTTGTAATCGTAATATAAGAAGTACATTAACATGGATACCGGAAGCATTGCTATTATAGGTGCCAGCTCAAAGATATACATTGCAAAAAAGTAAGCAACACCAAAGAATGCTCTTCTTCTTTTAGATGATTTATAAGGATTTTGTTGTAGCTTTAAGATGTCGTCATCGGGTTGAGTTTTAGCAGCAGGAGAACCGGCCCATGTTTCGCCATATGGAATTACTACTTTGGGTGAAATCATTGATTGTTCTAAAAGCATTGCTCCTTCTTCCATCTTTGTATTGTTCGACATTACAGAGTGGGTTCCTATGTAGCATCTTGAGCCTACTTCTATTTCGCCTAAGATTAAATAACCATCTTCAACAACATAACCTAAAAGCTGAGCATCATGTCCTATGTTTGCTTCGTCGCCGGCTTTAAAAAGGTCGAATGTTTTGATGTGTTGTGTGCCTATAAAGCAGTCTTTCCCTATTTTAGCACCCATTAATCTAAGATAAAAAGCCATTAAAGGTGTCCCTGAAAAAAGAAATACAGGGAAGAGGGATTGCATCTGTCTAACGATCCACCATCTTAAGAAATAGCTTCCCCATAAGGGATATTTACCGGCTTTGAACTTGCCTATCACTGTCCATTTAATTAATACAGATAATAACATTAATAATGGCAGGTAACCCATCATTACTACTATTAATACACCAAAGATGTCTTCTATTTCTGTAATATTTAAAGTGTCTGAATAAAAGGAATAGAATATTGCAACTAAGGGTATTGATAGTATTGCAAAAATAAGGAACATTGCTATTAATTGTCCAAACCCACAAAGTACATGTTTTATGGAAGAAGGTTTTAAGAAAGAACTCTCTCTTAGTTTAGCATCTACTTTAAAAGTATTTTTTCCTTTCTCGGCATTCAATTTCTTAGCTAATAATTCAATTGTTGGCGATTCATAAATGTCGGAGAAGTTTACGGTTTCGGCATCTGTAAAGTTTCTTAATTTAGATACTGTTTGAGCTGCAATTAAGGAATGTCCTCCCAAATCATTAAAGAAATGATCGTTAATTGAGAGTTCATCTATATTAAATACTTCTTTCCATACATTATATATCATAGTTTCCATCTCGTTACGAGGCTTTAAATTACCTCTGGAGATACGGATACTGCTTGTTGGTGCCGGAAGCATCTTTTTATTTACCTTTCCACTTGGAAGCATAGGTATTTCTTCAAGAATCTCAATATATTTTGGGATCATATAAGGAGGTAGCTTTTCTTTTGCCAGTTTTAAAAGTTTTTCGGTATCAATTGTCCCTTTATTATCCTTAGGCAACAAATATACAGCTAAAGATTTTAAACCTGTAGGCTCATTTACAACTGAAACAACACAGGTTTTAACTTCTTCATAGGTATTAAATAAGGATTCAATTTCATTCAATTCAATTCTAAAACCACGTATCTTTACCTGATCATCTATTCTTCCCAAAATATCAATCTCACCATCTTCGTTAATCAAAGCAAGGTCGCCTGAATGATAGAGCATATCAGGGTCGTCAGCATTTTCTTTAAAGGGATTTACAATAAACTTTTCTTTTGTTAAACCTTCTTTATTAACATATCCTCTTGCAAGCCCGATGCCACCAATCATCAGTTCACCTTCTTCTCCCTTAAGGGCAAGTTCACCATTTTCATTGATAATATAAACACTATAATTAGGGATAGGGATTCCGATAGTTAATTTCTTACCATGCTGATATTCGCATCCTGTAGCAATAACTGTAGCCTCGGTAGGGCCATAAGTATTAACCAATCTTCTGCCTTCAACAGCCCATCTCTCGGCTAATTGAGTCGGACAATTTTCTCCTCCTACTATAAGCAAACGCAGGGAAGGTATATTCTCATCCATAATCCCCAAAAGGGTGGGCACACATGATATTACCGTAACATTAAGATCGGAAAGCATCTTGAATAGATTAGGACCTGCCTGTTGCATCTCATCTGTAGCCGGAACAAGTGCTGCTCCATGTCCAAAAGCCATCCAAATCTCTTCTATTGAAGCATCAAATGAAATAATAAAACCTTGGTAAACTCTATCGGTGGGAAGAATTTTATATATTGTTTGTGATGCTCTTACCAGATTGCAAACACTTTTATGCTCAATAGCTACACCCTTTGGGTTACCCGTTGTTCCTGATGTATAAATTATATAACTTAAATCATCACGAGTAACACCTGTTTGCAAACGACTTATCCTTTCGGGAGACAATTGCTGAATTGTTTCTTTTTCTTTATCAAAAAGAATAGATTGGTGTTTTACATCAAATAATTCAGCATATTCTGTATTCGACAACACATATTTTATGTCGCTATCACTAATAATAAATTTAGCACGCTCCACAGGGAAAGAGATGTCGATGGCAACGTAAGCCGCACCTGCCTTCATGATCCCTAATATAGAAACAAAAGTTTCTACCGACTTCTTAAGCAATATCCCAACACTATCCCCTTTTTTGACACCTTTATTTATAAGATGTCGTGCCAAACGATTAGAATATTGATCAATGTCTTTATACGTAAAAGTATTTCCCTGAAATATTATTGCAGCATTTTCGGGAAATCTGTCAACAACATTCTCAAAAATCTCATGCAAACATTCATCTTTTATCAAAGAATTATCTCTAATTCCATGAAGTATTGCCTTACTATTTAGTTGGTTCATATAATGATTAGGGCTTTAGTGCCATTTAGTATCTAACGAAAAATAATTCACTTTATTTCAAAGTATAAAAGTACTAATTAAATCGTTGCAACAGACAAAATATTATTTATTTTAAAGATTATTATACAAATTTATGCCTAGTTTGATTATATTTAAGGCATAAGGTTTAATTGAAGTACAAATTCGTTGCCAAAAATATTGTTAAGAATACAAGGGCACAAAATTCACCCTTTTGTTAAAAATAAACTTCTTTTAATAGAAATCCATTAATTTTATGTTTTACAAATTAAATTATTAAAAAAAGCCCAAAAAAGCTATATGTGTAATATAATGCACTTTAAAAAGTTACTTTGCCCTTCGCTGTGGCGGCGAAGGGCT
>JBAXLO010000119.1:0-13491 GCA_037134755.1 Bacteroidota bacterium
GTAATCGTAAACCCTGAGAATAACTTTTTATACCAATAAGATTTCATACCTAAAGATAAACCCAAGTCTAATTTTGTTATTGAATTAATATTATTATAACTCTCATAATAATCACCATAGAAACCGCCTTCACCAATCACAACCTGAACCTTACCTTTATCAAAACCACCCAACAAATACGAACAATACATCCCACCCATTATACTAATCTTTTCAGATATTTTATAAGTTGGGGATAGTTGCAATTCAAGATAATGCAAGTCAATAGTACCATTTACATAAGCTGTATAATAAGAAGGCACATGTACTGTCACATTATTTATTTCCTGAGCTATTAATGTGTCTTTTCGATAATTAGATGAGTAATCTACTCTTTTCAAAGCATAATCTAATTGAACGTTTAAATATATTTTATTATGGAATTTAATATTCGTTTGTAATCCTACTAAAGGACTAATTTTAGGTGAACCCGAAGAATTACTATTATTATTTATTGGTATTGGTCCACCAAATGTTATACCTGCTAAAACAGAATAGTTTATCTTTTGAGAATAAAGGAATCCTGAATTAATCAGTGTTAAAAAAATAATAAGAATAATACTTTTTATTTGTGACATTTGTCTAAAAATCAAGTTTAATTTTCTTTTTATTAGAATAAACAAATTTAATATCATCAATATAAAGAGTGCTTCCTACTTGACCCTTAAAATTCCTGCCATCTCCACTCGAAACAAAAACAATACTCACCGAATCAGGCGTTAAGTTATTTATATAGTAGTTAAAAGGAATGTCCAAAAGTTGGTAATTAGAAATAGAATTTTTAATAACAAATGATGCTTCCGCAATAGTGTCGGAATATCCTTTTATATCACTGTATTTGCTTAGTTTAGCATATATTACAGCCGAATCGTTGTTAACAGAATTATATTTAAAATATCCTTGTAATTTTAATGGCTTTGAAGTAAAAGGCTTACCTTGTAATATAAATGGGTCGCTGGTGATAAATTTCCCAACTGCCAATAATCCTGGTATCAATAAACTGGACGAACTAGTGTCGCTACCCCATAAAACTGATTCAAGTTTTACAGCATAATTTCCCGAATGTTTATCTGTTGTTTTACTTACTGTTACAGGACCACCAAGCTTTGCTAATGAGTTCAAACTAGTCCACCATCCGGATGGTTCTTCGTAAGTAACATTGTTTTGTATCGTTTTTGTCCAGTATTCCATGCCACTATTTAATGTGTCGTTTGCCGGCAAACTGTCATTGGTGATACTTGTATTGTTAGGAGGTGCAGCTTCATCCGATTTTTTGCATGAGCAAGAAATCAATAATATAACTGAAAATATAAATAGTATTAAAGTTGATTTCATAATTATTATGTAAAATTATTCTCCTTAAATTTATTTTGTTTATTAATATAAACAATCAGAATTTAAAACTTGCCAAACACTTCTTCCATTTTATTTCTACGAAAGTCAAATATCTCATTAAGCTTTTTATTTATTATTATTTTATTGGCTATTTGCCCGATAAAATAATAAGGAGGCTCATAATTAACGATATCATGCATCAAAACACCACCATCAATCTCCTTAAGATGATGCTGATGATGCCAGAATTTATAAGGACCTTTCTGCTGCATGTCCACAAAAAATTCTAAATCTTTAATATGTGTAATCTCTGTTACCCATTCCATTTTTATTCCTGCCAAAGGACTTACGTTATATTTGATAATCATACCTTCGTACATCTTTTCAGGTAAATTAGGAGTCATAACATCAAAACCCATATATGGAGGCGTAATGTGCTTAAGATTAGCAGGGGAGGAGATAAAATCCCAAACCTGCTCAATTGGAGCAGGTACCTTTTGTGATTGCTCATATGTAAACATCAGGTTTATATATTATTTTAGTCCTTTAAGAATAGTTAGAGCTTCGTCAACATGCTTGGTAGCTTGAATTTGCGAATTGAATAAATAAATTACTTTACCCGATTTATCAACAACATAAGTAACTCTACCAGGCAGCAAACCAAGCAAATTGGTAGGTACGCCAAATTGTTTACGAACTGCATTGCCTTCATCACTTAATAAGGTATATGTTAAACGATACTTTTCGGCAAACTTTTTATGGCTTTCTACTGATTGTCCACTAATGCCAATTATCAAAGCATCAGCTTCATTAAATACTTCAAACTGATCGCGAAAAGAACATGCTTCCTTAGTACACCCCGGGCTATCATCTTTAGGATAAAAGTAAATAACAAGATTTTTCTTACCCTTAACTGAGTCTATATTAAAAAGATTCCCATTCTGATCTTTCAAAGAAAAATTAGGAATCTGACTGCCTACATTAATTTTGTCCATACTATTAGTATTTTTTGATTGTGAATAACTATTAAAATTAAAATAAAGAAAAAACAATACAAAATAGATAAATAAATAGAAACGATAAAAATTCCTATAGTGTTTATATTGTTTGTTTTCGGGATAAATATTCCCAAATAAAGCTTTAATTTCTTTAATAAATAAAGGTTTTATATTTATGATCCAATTATTAGTTTGATAAACTATTTTGCGAAACTTACTTCTGAAGTATGTTAAAGGAATACCCCACGCTATGAATAAGATAAGCCAAATATTATTGATGATAAATTCCATATTATTTAATTTTTTTAGGAAACCAAGGTAAAAATGAAGATGTTTGCTTTATATAAAGTTCGTACTCGGGTTTCTGAGTCTTTAAAGTTTTTTCAAGTAAAGCAACACCCGAAACTTTAATAATTAAAGCAGTCATTAAAACAGAACCAAGAACAGGGATATAACCACCCGCTGCTAAGCAAAACAATGCATAAGCAAACCAAACAGTAGCATCGCCAAAGTAATTAGGATGACGAGTATATCTCCACAAACCTGTATTTAGAACTTTGCCCTTATTAGCTGGATTCTTTTTAAATTTAGATAGTTGAAAGTCGCCTCCTGCTTCAAATATTATTCCTGTAATCCACATAACTATTCCTAAATAATCTAAGATAGAGATTGAATTATTAGTATTATAAAATTGAGCTCCTAATAAAGGTGCAGAAATCAACCACATTAAAATTCCCTGCAAAAGAAATGTCTGGAAATAACTAATCCACCAGTATCTATGTTCGCCATATTTGCGTCTGAATTCCTGATAGCGGAAGTCTTCGCCTTTACCAAAGTTTCGCCAGACTAAGTATATTGATAATCGCAAGCCCCATAAGCTTACTAATGTCAAAATAATTAATTTACGGGTGTCAAAACCATTTGTGGAAACAAAATAAACTATTGTTGACACGATGAATCCTAATCCCCAGAATGAATCAACAATACTTACATTTTTAAGGAATACACTTATAATCCACAACAGGGTCATTATACCTATTATAATTAATAATGCTAAGAAATATATTTGAAAGAAAGTCATTTTTAATAAATATTAATTAATAATTAATGAAACAGCTGCAGCACCTATCCCTGCATTAATTCCAATAGCAGGCGAAATATTTACTATTGAAACCGGAGCTTTTCCTGTTAGTTCTGTCATAAACTTTACATAAGTGTCGGCTCCTTCAGTGTTGTGTGCATGAAGTACAATATAATTCAAAATCTTAGTATCCGAATTTATTTTTGTAACTAACTTCATTACTTTTTTTATATTTGATTTCAAGCTAAAGGCTTTGCCAATCAATTCTGCCTTTCCATTTTTATTAACCGATACAATTGGTTTTATATTAAGAAGATTTGAAATAAATCCTTTAGGTTTTGAAACTCTACCACCTTTTATAAAATATTTAAGCGTATTTACACTTACATAAATCTTTGTTTTATTAATCCAATCTTCAATTGAATTAATAAGCATTTCCATTTCCATTCCCGACTCAATTGCTTGAGCTGTTCTATAAACAAGCAGACCTAAAGCACCCGAAAGTATTTTAGAATCGTACACATAAATAGGTTTATTAAACTCTTTACTTATCTTTTCGGCAGCCTTTTGACTATTTTTAAATGTACCACTTAATTCTCCGGAGATATGTATAGAAATAATAGCATCATAATGAGAAGCAAGATGAGAATACAGATTCACGAAAGCTTGCTCATTAATGAGCGAAGTTGTAGGGTAAGTATCACTACTCTCAAGCATATCATAAAACTGATTAGGAGTAATGGTAACTTTGTCCAGAAAATGATTATCCCCAAAGTTAACATTAAAAGGCAACACATTAATCTGATAATTTTCAATAATATCTTGCGAAAGATCGCAAGTAGAATCTGTGACAATAGCTATATTCCATTTACGATGTTTGGCAATATCATTTTGTCGAATCATATCGTCTACTTTCTGAAAAGTAATTGTTCCATGATCTTTTAATTCATAAAATAGTTCAGCAGGATTATTGGTATGCACATGAATTCTCTTAGCTTTATCAGAACCTGCCACAACAGCCGAATCTCCATATCTTTTTAAAATAGCTTGTATATCTGTATTTTTAATAGTAAGATTCTTTATCATAGCCTCCGTACAATATCTAAAATCAATTATATCATTAGTATTTTCTTCCGAATGAATAATTGTAATGCTTTGGGAAGTTTCTGATACAAGATGACGTATATTTCGATTAATTATTAAATCTGTAATACCTTCAATAAACACAACAAAACCTTTAGCTCCGGCATCCACAACATTTGATATTTGTAGAATCTTTAGCTTCTGTTTTGTTTCTTGTAACGAAGTTTTTAGAATTTCTAAAGATTCAACGAAAAGCAGTTTGAAGTTAGTTTGGATTTCTTTTTTACTATAAATATATTCAGCCCAATCTTTAATAACCGTTAGCATAGTGCCTTCTACCGGATTTGCAACAGCTTCGTAAATATAATTAACTGTTTTAATAATTATTTCAGCAAACTCTTTTAACGTAAGCTCAATTTTATTCTCCGTCTCTAAACTAATGCCATATAAAAACTGAGCAAAGATAACACCTGAGTTACCTCTGGCACCTATAAGGGCTGCATCTGCAATTAAGCCTGCAGTTACTGTAAATGAACGATTGGGTTTAATATTATCAAGAATCGAACGAATAGTTGAAGCTAAATTTGTACCTGTATCTTTATCGTTTACCGGAAAAACATTCATCTTATTGAGTTCAGATTGATGTTGTAAAATACGTTGTGCCCCTGCCAAAAAAGTATAATAAAGGTCTCTGCCATCAATTTTATAAACTGCTTGATTTGTCATGGATTATTTGGATAATTATTAAGTACACTTAATTTAACAAACAAAACTCTAAAAGTATTTTAAAAATGTAATTTAAATATATATCCGAAACAAAATAGGATTGCGTTTATTTAGATCCGAAGCCAAGGTTTAAATAAATAAGAGAAGAAGAATATACAATTACTTTCCTGACAGGTTTTTCCGTCCTGTCAGGTATAAAATGTTGTCGTCTATACGGTTAGCGGTTTCAATCCGCTTACCGGATAACCTTTTCGGTCCCCGAGTGGAGTCGAAGGGCTCCTGTTAGGTTTCGCTCTTAACTATTTTTTATATTGCCTTCATTCATAATTCATCATTCATAATTCTCTTCATATTTATAACCGAAACTCGGGTTTAAGTATAAAAGAGAAGAAGAATATACAATTACTTTCCTGACAGGTTTTCCCGTCCTGTCAGGTATATCAATAATAAAAAAACTTAGCTTTAGATAAAACGAATCTACATAAATACCTGAAATCAAATTCCTCCCCTATCAGGGGAGGTTAGGTGGGGTTGTTTTTATAACCAAAACTCGGGTTTAAATATAAAAGAAAAGAAGAAACTCAATTATTAATGATAGATTTAAAATCCTAAACTATTTTCCAAAAGTAATCTTGAATCATTTATTAATATTTTTCTTTTATTTTTTAGTTCAAAAGCATTTTCAGTTAATTCGATAATATTTTTTTGATTTTTTATAATTGGTATTTTAAAATCACCAATTCTATCTTCTCTTAAATGTGGAATTGTTGATGCTACAACTGTTCTTTGAATTGCTTGATAAAAACCAATTTCTTTTACTGATAATGTAATAAATAAATAATAGGGATTGATTTTGTTTTCTTTTGGAACAATTCTTAAGATGCCACTACCTAAAATACAATTATCAAATTTAGTTGTCATAGCAGAAATACCAATTTTACCATCTTTTGTAAATATAATTTCCTTTTCTTTTAACTCTTGTTTAATATCATTATATATTGAATTTTCAATATAATAATCAGGATAGCTATCAAAATCATAATTTATCAGATCAGAAGTTCTTATAAATGGAACATCTGACTCTTTTCTTTCTAAATATCCTTTGTAATTAATAGAACCTACTTCATCTCCATTTCTAAAATCAGCGACATTGCCCAGCAATACACAATTATTGTTTTTCTCAATTTCTTTTATTGTTGAAGTGTATAATGGGAAGTAAAATGCAGGTGTCATCATATCATCACTATTAAACTGCTTACTTGACACTGCATAGAATTTATTGCATGCAATTTTGGAAAAATCAATATTTAGAGATTTCAAAAATATAGTTTGAGCCTCCTTAATTAAATTAATAGACTCTATTTGATACTTATCTGCTTTAATTAAATTTTGAGTAATTTTATTTTCAATTTCTCTATCTTTAACGAATATCTTTAAAGACTTTATTTTAGGATAAGAAAGCATTGGATAGATATTCCCTGTAAACAAATTCTCAACTTGGAATTTAGTGATTTTAGAATTAAGAAAACAAGATAAATATTGAGGTGTTGTATATTCTTTATTGACCCTAATTCTTACAACATTTTGATTGATATTTGCATTTTCAACGTTTTCATTTACTAAAGCCGAGATACCTACGTTGCCAATTGTTGTAAATAAAACATCTTCTTTTTTAAGCTTTGATCTTTTAAGGCTATTATTCTTTTCATGTGAAATATAGAATCCATCAAATTCATTAATACTATATCTTTTAACAGATGAATTCTTAATAAATAAAGCTCCATCTTTAACGAACTTTTGACCTGCATGCTCGCCATCTGTTAGAACTTCTAATACATCTTTATCTCCGAGATTAAATGAGATAATATCTTTTCTCAGTGAGTATTTTTTTATTTTTTGTTTAAATAAATAATAGTTAGGAAATAAATTAATTTCCAAATCCTGATTTTGTATGCAAAATGCTTTTATCATAGGACAAACTTTTCAGGCGATTTCATAAACTCATGAAATTTTACACTTACTAATGACACATCATCATCTTGAGTTGAGTTTCCACGTCTATCGTGTCCACAAGTTTCACATATAGCCATAAAAATATAATGTTCATCAATAACAGTATTTTCTTTAATTTTCTCAGCTATTAAAATTGTTGTTTTAGTAGATGTATTAGGTTGAAATGTTTCGGAGGGGACATCAATCACTGCTAATATTTTTGTATTTCTTTTTATGTATTCTCTGATATATCCTAGTTTGTCATTACCATATATGCCATCTGGAAGTACTATTCCTAATTTACCACCAATCTTTAGTAATTGTAAACATCTTTCAATAAATAATATTTGAGGTTCAACACCCCCTTTAGCACCTTTATTATTTAATACAGATTGTAATTCCCATTTTTTTTCTTTCTTGTTATAATTCCATTTATGTCCAAAAGAAAATTGTTTTAATATTTTTTCTTCTTTCACTGGAATTTTAGAGCCAAAAGGTGGATTTGTTAAAACAACATCAAATTTTCCTAAATCAATTTTATCTTGGCATTTATTACTCCATTCTTTTGGATGTTCTAAACTATTCTCACAGAAAATACCACCTCTGCCATCTCCAATAATTGCCATATATGCTTTAGTTACTTTAGCAACAAAAGAATCTTTGTCAATACCTCTGAAATATGTAGTTGCAACATATTGTTTCTCTTCTTCTAATCTTTTTTCAGACCAACCAAGTTCTTTTGACTTTTTTTCAACTTTATTCCATACATGTCTTAAAGATTCTATTAAAAATCCTCCAGTACCACAAGCAGGATCCATTATCATAGATTTTTCATCTGGGTCTATTATGTCAACTATCATTTTTATCACATTTCTTGGTGTGAAAAACTGACCATCTTCATCTTTCAATGCTTTTGAAACAAATACTTCAAAAGCATCTCCAATAACATCCCTTTCTGATTCTGTAATACATAATTCTTGAATTTGCCCAACTGCAAAAACAATTGAATCAGCATCTAAAGTTATTGTGTCTTCTTCTTCAAAAACATCATTAAATCTATTTTTAACTTGTATAAAAAGATCTTTAATTCGTATTGCTACTATTTCTTTATCTTCATAAACTCCTGCTCTAAATGTTACCTCTTCTTTTATTCCTGTATATTGCTCATCATAAATTTTACAAAAAAGTAAATTAATAATTTGCTTTGCTCTATTTCTTGTTGAAGTATCATCCTTTTTCATATTCCCATATAAGTAATTATTAATTACTCTAAAATGGCTTTTTAAATCTTTTGCAGGCTTTAAATCTCCTCTTTTATATTTTCCTATATCCTCAATTCGTTGTCCGCTTTTTGGAATATTAGGTATCTCTAAATAAAGAATATCCCCATCTTTTTTTACTTTATGTAAATTAATTTGTTCATCTCCATTAAACCAAACACCCCATTTTATACTACTACACATATCCATGTAGAGTTTTAATTGCTCTAATCCATCTTTACGTGTCTTTTTTTTACATTCAACAATCCCTATTAAATCACTTTCGGCTCTACCTTTTCCATTGAATATTGCAATATCTACTGGCCACTCCTTTTTTGCTTCATCTGATGGTGTTTTTCTGACAAAGTATTGAGGTCGTGTCTGAATATTTTCTTTAATATACTCATATTCTTCAACAAGTCTTTTAGAAAAAACCTGTGTTGCATCTATTTCTTCAGGTGTTGCTTTAATCTCTTTCCCTGAAATAAAATCTAAAATGTATCCCTCTTTTGGTTCTTTTTCCATTGATTATTTCCTAATTTTTAAGTTGCAAAGTTAACAAATTAAATATTCTTTACTAAATAATATTATTAAATTTGAATAAAAAATTTATTTTAATATTAGTTTCACCTACTGATAAGTCTTAAGTATAAAATTACTTTTTTATTTAATACAAACAATTATTATTTTAATAAGTAAAAAGCCCTCCCAATTTCTTAAGAGAGCTTCCTATTATAAATCGCTTAAATTTTCGTAATTCGTAATTCGTAATTAAATCAATGGCTCCATCAGCACCTCTATCGTCTGTGCATCACCCGTTATAACCCCTGTAAAAGCAGTAGGCTTATGATTTGGTGACATAACATTACCATTAATTGTTCCTATTGGCTCTTCAATTATATTTAGCTTGGTACTATTATATAAGTACACCTCTTCATCAAGATCAATTTTCACCAAAGCCTCTGCAACTAAATCCAAAGTGTTTTTATCCCTTATCACCATTTTAAAATTACCCATCGGTGTAGCAGGATTTCTCGTTTGGTGCGAACCCAGGATAACATCTTTGTTAGCACTGGTAAATTCGCTAAAAAACTCAGGATTTGTAGTTTCAAAATGCCTCATTACCCTTTCTATACTGTTTTCGATAATGACATCTGCTGCGGTTAATTCACTATCTAAACCTTCAGTATCAAATTTACGATGACCAATAGCACTTTTCGACGTATTCATTTCTAATTCAAAAGCATCTACATTTGCTGAATACTCACTAAGCATCAGGTCAGTCATTCCATAATCAGCTAATTCTAATTTGTTGGTACTAGCCAAACTTCTGACTCTTCTTAACAGTGTCAAACTTATTTCGCCTTTTTGTTCAAAACTTGTTTTCACAAGATCCATTTCTCTTTGCAATACTGTTTCTCCTTTATCATAAGCAAAAGCATATATGAAACCCGACATTACCATTGCTCCCTTTACAGACTCTTCTTTAGCATTTTGCTTTTTCTCGGCATAACCTTTAATATTTATCAACTGGTCATCTTTAAAACTGTCAGCAGTTTCAACATGCAGCTTAAACGAAACTACATAATCCTTTAATTTAGGAATAGAATCAACAATTAATTTAAATTTCAGAAAAACTAATAACAGTAATTTGTCTTTAGTAAATTTTGCACCTTGTTCACGATTCATATTATTGAATGTTTTAATCTAAATTGACCTTTTGTGTCGATATTTAGCTTCCAATAAAATGATCAAATTTTTATTTAAAATATTACTCCTTACGCATGATAAGATGTAATCGCTATAATCAGTGCAAAGGTACTAATTTTTTTGATATAACAAGTGTTTATTAAAGAAAGAAGTAAAATAAATATCTTTTATTTAAAGTATTTTCAAGATTTGGAAGAATGTTAAGATTCCCCCCTTTGTAAACATCACTAAATGAGCTGTGAGTAAAAAGATTGGATTTCCGGGTAAAAAGATTGAGTTTCCCAACAAAAAGATTGGATTTCCCAACAAAAAGATTGCGTCTATTTTTCAAAAGATTCGATTTCCCAACAAAAAGATTGAATATCCTTACCGCAAGATTGAATCCCCCAACAAAAAGATCGACCATCCCAACCAAAAGATACAATGTCTAGGAAAAAGATTGACCATCCCAACCAAAAGATTGAATTTCCCAACTAAAATATCGACCTTCTGGAGAAAAAGATTGAATATTCCTATAAAAATATTGACCATTTTTTTAAAAAGATGAGCAATAGCAAGGGTTTCCGTAAATCTTGCATTTTTTTAGCTCCTTTTATGCACTTGCATTTCGTTACATTTTATAAAAATAAACAAAAAACCAATTTTAAATCTCTCCTTAAGATACGAACATGTATCCCTAAGCTTCCCTATAAGTCGAAGTATTTAGCCATTGTTAGAAGTTTCCATACTTCGAATGTATAATATTTAGTTTTCAACTATATATATTTGTCCATGCAGTTCCAATTGTCCAACATTTTTACTCCTTTTCCTTCGGAAAGGGCTGCCTGCCTGCCGGTTTACCTGCCGTTATGTAGGCAGGTGGGGTTATAAAAACTAAAATGCTCTCCCAACTTAATAAGAGCTTCCAATTATTAAATCCTTAAATCACCATATCACCAAATCGCTAAATCACCAAATCATTACATCTAACTTTTTTTTTGTTATTTTTCTCAAAAACTTTGCAATAACTTAGTCCTTTTTTAATGCTATCAATTTTTATTTATTTTATGCTATATTATATATATATTGTATAGGTATTTTAATTCTTAATTCTAAAATTAATCTATTTTCATCGATAAATACACATAGTTTTATTGTTTTTTGTATAAATATCATTAGAATTGAAAAAATATCTAAAATAAATGAATTTTTATTCAATTTTTAAATATTAAAATATGAAGTACTTAAGTTGAATTATTAAATTATTATTAAAAAAAAGCGAAAAAAAGTAAAAAAAGTTTTGGTAGTAATAAAAAAGTGTGTACTTTTGCACTCCCAAAACGAAGGATACAAAGAGAAGGATATAGGAGAATTTTAAGAGTAAAAAAGTTCATTGATGATATTGTGAAGTAAAAGCCAAGTAGCAAATATTACCTAAACGTGAGTTTGGAGTAATGAATAAATCTTTGAGACATAAAAAAAATGAAAATACGATGGAGAGTTTGATCCTGGCTCAGGATGAACGCTAGCGGCAGGCTTAATACATGCAAGTCGAGGGGCAGCACGGATAGCAATATTTGGTGGCGACCGGCGCACGGGTGCGTAACACGTATGCAATCTACCTATAACAGGTGAATAGCCCCGAGAAATCGGGATTAATACACCGTAACATTAAGATGTGGCATCACATTTTGATTAAAGCTGAGGCGGTTATAGATGAGCATGCGTACCATTAGCTAGTTGGAGAGGTCACGGCTCACCAAGGCGACGATGGTTAGGGGTTCTGAGAGGATGATCCCCCACACTGGTACTGAGACACGGACCAGACTCCTACGGGAGGCAGCAGTAAGGAATATTGGTCAATGGGCGCAAGCCTGAACCAGCCATGCCGCGTGAAGGATGACGGCCCTATGGGTTGTAAACTTCTTTTGTACGGGAAAAAACCACCGGTCGTGTATCGGTGCTGATGGTACCGTAAGAATAAGCATCGGCTAACTCCGTGCCAGCAGCCGCGGTAATACGGAGGATGCAAGCGTTATCCGGATTCATTGGGTTTAAAGGGTGCGCAGGCGGATTGGTAAGTCAGTGGTGAAATTCAACAGCTTAACTGTTGACCTGCCATTGATACTGTCAGTCTAGAGTATAGTTGGAGTGGGCGGAATGTGTCATGTAGCGGTGAAATGCTTAGATATGACACAGAACACCGATCGCGAAGGCAGCTTACCAAGCAAAAACTGACGCTCATGCACGAAAGCGTGGGGATCAAACAGGATTAGATACCCTGGTAGTCCACGCCGTAAACGATGATCACTCGATGTTGGCGATACACAGTCAGCGTCTTAGGGAAAGTATTAAGTGATCCACCTGGGGAGTACGGTCGCAAGATTGAAACTCAAAGGAATTGACGGGGGCCCGCACAAGCGGAGGAGCATGTGGTTTAATTCGATGATACGCGAGGAACCTTACCTAGACTTAAATGTAGATTGACCGATGGGGAAACCTGTTTTTCAGCAATGACAATTTACAAGGTGCTGCATGGTTGTCGTCAGCTCGTGCCGTGAGGTGTCAGGTTAAGTCCTATAACGAGCGCAACCCCTATCCTTAGTTGCCAGCATGTAATGATGGGGACTCTAGGGAAACTGCCTACGCAAGTAGAGAGGAAGGTGGGGATGACGTCAAATCAGCACGGCCCTTACGTCTAGGGCTACACACGTGCTACAATGGTAGGTACAGAGGGCAGCTACACGGTGACGTGATGCCAATCTCCAAAGCCTATCTCAGTTCGGATCGAAGTCTGCAACCCGACTTCGTGAAGTTGGATTCGCTAGTAATCGCATATCAGCCATGATGCGGTGAATACGTTCCCGGGCCTTGTACACACCGCCCGTCAAGCCATGGGAGCTTGGAGTACCTGAAGTCCGTAACCGCGAGGAGCGGCCTAGGGTAAGACGAGTGACTGGGGCTAAGTCGTAACAAGGTAGCCGTACCGGAAGGTGTGGCTGGAATACCTCCTTTCTAGAGGTTAATCTTGAAGATGTAACAGAGATGTTACATAAAATTATTTGCTGCTTGTTTTAAACTTCAACACTATTACATACTAAGGGAAACACCCAGGAGCAGGATCGTAATAATCATCCTGAGTAAAAGGGATTTAGTCTCGTAGCTCAGTTGGTTAGAGCACTACACTGATAATGTAGGGGTCCCCAGTTCAAATCTGGGCGGGACTACTAACTCAAACAAGGGGGATTAGCTCAGTTGGCTAGAGCGCTAGATTTGCATTCTAGAGGTC
>JBAXLO010000120.1:0-13452 GCA_037134755.1 Bacteroidota bacterium
AAAAACATCGTAAAAATAAATAAAACACATGGTAATAATTTACAGATTCCTCATTCCGCTTCGCTGCATTCGGAATGACATTTGTTGTTGTGGTTTGGGAGAGAAAAGGGCGGCTTCGCCGCCCTTTTCTCCACTAAAAAAATAGAAATGTTGTCATCCCGAACAAAGTGAGGGATCTCTATCAATATAATACTGCCTTTATTAAAATCTCAATATGCAGATTCTTCCTGTCTTTGCTTTTTAATATTATAATTTTCGGGCGAAAGCCCAGACATCATAATATTATCATAAATAAAAACTTCGTAAATATGCTACTCCTTGTTCTTGGTATCAATATATATGGTTACAGGGCCATCGTTGATGAGCGAAACTTTCATATTGGCACCGAATATGCCTGAATGAACGGCTTTGCCCATTTCAAAACGTAGCTTGTTTTTAAACTTGTCGTACAACGGAATAGCTATATCGGGATGGGAAGCCTTGATATACGAAGGCCGATTGCCCTTTTTGGTGGAAGCATGCAAGGTAAACTGGCTGATCAAAAGCACATCGCCACCAACATCAGTAATGGACAGGTTCATCACATTTTCGGCATCGTTAAATATCCGCAAACGGGCAATCTTACCACTAAGCCATTCAATATCTTCGTCGGTATCGCCGTCTTCGATACCTAATAACAGCACAATCCCAAGATGTATGCTGTCGTGTATTTTACCGTCGATCATTACAGATGCTTCGGTAACTCTTTGTATTATTGCACGCATTGTTTGTTAATATTAAATTAATGTTTTGCAAAAGTACGTATTTAGAAGTTAATATGAGTAGAATAAATAATTTAGATTATAACTGTCATTTGCTGATAGAACGAAGTCATTGCGAGGAGGTACGATGAAGCAATCTAATGATTAAATGAATTTTTAGATTGCTTCGCTTCGCTCGCAATGACGGCTATAAACTTAACAATATTGAGATTATATGTAAGGAGATAAATAAACCCCTTCATTAATCTAAGCTATTAATATTCTTCAAACTTCAAGTACTTTAAGTATTTCAAGTACTTCAAGTACTTGTCTTCCCCGTAATTCGTAATTCGTAATTCGTAATTATTCTTACAACTTCAAGTACTTTAAGTATTTTAGGCACTTCAAGTACTTTCCCCTCCCATATATTAAATCTTTGTTAAGTTTCAACAGATTATTTCTTTGGTATGATAAAAATACCTTATCTTTGCTGAATATTTAACAGAACATTAATATTAGTAAAATGAAGCAAGAGGAATACATTATACTGCTGGTAGATGATGAGCCGGATATACTTGAGTTTCTGGGCTACAACCTACGAAAAGAAGGCTACACTTTGTATACTGCCGAGAACGGAAAAGATGCTATAGACATCGCAAAGCAGACAATTCCGCATTTAATTATATTGGATGTGATGATGCCTGTGATGGATGGCATCGAAACATGTTCGGAGTTGAAGAAAATACCTAAACTTGACAATACTCTAATAGTTTTTCTCACCGCCCGAGGTGAAGATTACTCTCAGATAGCAGGTTTTGATGCGGGTGCTGATGATTATATCACCAAACCTATAAAACCAAAGATCATTATAAGTAGAATTAAGGCATTGTTAAGACGTTATAAGGACGAAGAAGTTAAAAATCCACCTATCGAACTTATTGACTTAACAATTGATAAAGAAAGATACCTTGTTATTAAAGATGGAGAAGAGATTTCGTTACCTAAAAAAGAATTTGAACTTTTGTCGATACTGGCATCTAAACCTAACAAGGTATTCACACGAACTGAGATATTTGAAGAGGTGTGGGGAAACGACGTAATAGTTGGCGATCGTACCATAGATGTACATATTCGCAAGATTAGAGAAAAATTAGGTGTCGATAACATCAAAACTATTAAAGGTGTAGGTTATAAATACGAGCAATAAATGAAGAATACCAATCCTAAGAAAATTGCTCTTAACATTACATTTTTCATAACTGGGCTATTTATTATAACTTACCTATCAATTACAATTGGCTTCGGTATTTTTAAAGTAATTCCTTTCGTAATACTAACTATTTTACTGTTTTTTACAATTTATTTTACAGTAAAGTATGTTATAGAGACCTTTATTTATGAAAAGATACGTATAATTTATAAGACTATACATAATATAAAAGGTACGAAGAAGTATATAAAAGAAGAACACTCTAATGATAAAAATCTGCTTGAGAACGTTAATCAGGAAGTACTTGATTGGGTTAAAGACCGTAGGCAGGAGATAGATGAACTGAAGAAACTGGAAATTTATCGTAGGGAATATATCGGCAATGTGTCGCACGAATTAAAGACACCTATATTTAATATACAAGGTTACATACTTACCCTTTTGGATGGGGGTCTTGAGGACGAAACCATCAATAAAGAATATCTTCTTCGAACAGAAAAGAGTATCAATAGGATGATTGCAATTGTGCAGGATCTGGAAGCTATCTCACAACTGGAATCAGGAGAATTGAAATTAGAGTTTTCTAAGTTCGACATCATAGTTTTAGTTAAAGAAGTGATAGAATTTCTAGAGATCAAAGCTAAGAAAAGAAAAATTAAGCTAACTATTGATTCGGGAAGCGATAAATATATTATGGTATATGCTGATAAAAAGCGTATTCGTCAGGTTTTGACTAATCTTATAGAGAATTCAATTAAATATGCGGGAGATAAAGATCCTGCCTCAACGATAAGTTTCTTTGATATGGATGAGATGATTTTGATTGAGGTAAGTGATAATGGAATAGGCATTTCCGAAGCTGATGTTCCACGATTATTCGAAAGATTCTATAGAACTGACAAAGGACGTTCACGTGGTCAGGGTGGAACCGGGCTTGGTTTATCTATCGTTAAGCATATAATTGAAGCTCACAACCAAACTATAAATGTAAGAAGTGCTTTAGGAGTAGGAACTACCTTCGGTTTTACTTTGAAAAAGGGAGAATAACCTAAGTTTAAGTAGCTGCTTATTTATAGTTTTTGATAGCAGCAGCTATATCCTTAATAAGTTGAGCATCTTTCTCGATAGCGTTACCAATTACAATAACATCAGCTCCATTTTTGCAGTTTTCAATAGCCTTTTCGGGAGTTCTTATTCCGCCACCAACTATTAATGGTACTGATATGCTATTCTTAACATTTGAGATCATCGAAACAGGTATAGGATTCAATGCGCCACTTCCTGCATCCATGTAAATAAGTTTTAAACCCAACATCTCACCGGCCATTGCGGTGCAAACAGCTATATCATCCTTATCCGCAGGAATTGGGATGGAGTTACTCATGTATAAAACGGTTGTAGTTTTTCCTGAATCTATCAACATATATCCTGTTGGGATAACTTCCAAATTGCTTTCCCTCAGATAAGGAGCTGCTATTACATGTCTACCTATCAACATCTCCGGGTTGCGTCCCGAAATGAGCGATAATAAAAGTATAGCGTCTGCATTAGCATTAATCTGGAGCGCATTACCCGGGAATATCACCACAGGGATAGTACTATGCTCTTTTAATAATAATATACATTTCTCAAGGTTATTATTAGTAAGCAAACTACCTCCTACGAAGAAATAATCAACACCTGCATCGTTAGAGAGAGAAGCTATGCTGACAATTTCATCGCTTGTAGGCTTGTCAGGATCAATTAAAACAGCTAATTGTTTTATCTTTTTCGATGTCTTTTCTAAAATAGTTTCGTAAACATTCATTCAATAAAATATTTTTACAATGATACAAATAATAACGATACAAACCTTGAATAGTTTAAAAAATTATATGCCGGAGTCCTTACTTTTCCTGCTAAAGTTAAAAGAACTTTGCTGTATTACAATGCCTCCAATGATAAAAAATAATCCTGCTAAAGTATAAATTGCAATCGATTCCTTAACTATTAAATGTATAAATATCAATGATAGGAAAGGAGAGAGGAAAATTAATTGACTCACCTTGTCAGTTGAAGCGGTGTACTTTAAAGCTAATAACCAAAATACAAAAGTTACACTCATTTCTAATATCCCAACATAAATTATTGCCGGTAAAGCCTCTATTTTTAAGGTGTTAAAATCTGAGAATAGCAACATTAATACCCCAGACAAGATTGCACCTGATAAAAAGTTTAGAAATAACTTTATTACTTCATCTTTTTTATCTCTTACATTATAAATCCAAAACAAAGCCCAGATAATAGAACTTCCAACAGCCAATATATCACCAAAGAAGTTGCTGAGATTAATTGAAACGATGTTTCCTTTTGTTGAAATGATAATAATACCTGCAAAACTTACGAATACAGCTATCAAACTCTTGATGGTAAGTTTTTGTTTTAATAAAGGTATTGATAACAACACCAACATTATCGGCCAGGTATAGTTTAGTGTCATGGCTTCCTGTGCAGGCAAAATCGAATAGGCTTTAAATAAGATGGTATAGTATAAAAAAGGATTCAAAACCCCTAAAGTTAAGGAGTATATCATTGTTCTTCTTTCTATTTTAATTAACTGAGAAGTTTTCTTCTGTATAATTAAAATAAGATACAAAACTATAGCCGAAACTAGCGACGAAAAGAAAAGTAATTGTAGAAAAGAACAATTTTGTAAGGCAATTTTAAAAGCAGTAGCCACCGTCGACCAGCACAAAACTGCCATTAATGCAAAGATATACGCTTTTTTTTGGTTAATCATTTAATAATTTAATATGAGTTTACAAATAATTTTCAAAAGTACTAAATTAAACTTTTGTAGATTGCTTAATTTAGATTAATTTTGCAAATAATTTATTAAAAACATTTAACATGACAGAATCTAATCTAAATTATAAAGTAGCTGACATCAGTCTAGCTGATTGGGGCAGAAAAGAATTATTTGTAGCCGAGAAAGAAATGCCCGGTTTGATGGCTTTAAGAGCTAAGTACGGCAAAGAAAAACCATTAAAGGGTGCAAGAATTACCGGTTCACTTCACATGACCATTCAAACTGCAGTTTTAATCGAAACATTGGTTGAACTAGGTGCAGAAGTTCGTTGGGCAAGTTGCAATATCTTCTCAACTCAGGATCATGCTGCTGCTGCAATAGCTGCTGCCGGCATACCTGTATTTGCTTGGAAAGGCGAAACTTTGGAAGAGTATTGGTGGTGTACCAATCAGGCTTTATTATTTCCAGGAGGTAAAGGTCCAAACCTTATTGTTGACGATGGTGGAGATGCTACTTTGTTTATTCACATGGGTTACAGAGCCGAAAATGATGCAAGTGTTTTAGATAAAACTCCTGAAACTAAAGAAGAAGGAATTATCTTAAATGCACTTAAAGGTATACTAAAAGAAGATAATACAAGATGGCATAAGGTTGTTGAAGAGCTTAAAGGTGTTTCTGAAGAAACCACTACAGGTGTTCATCGTCTGTATTTAATGATGGAAAAGGGCGAATTATTGATCCCTGCTATCAATGTAAATGATTCTGTTACTAAATCTAAGTTCGATAACCTTTACGGATGTCGCGAATCATTGGCAGATGGTATCAAACGTGCTACTGATGTTATGATTGCCGGTAAAGTTGTGATTGTGCTTGGTTACGGTGATGTTGGTAAGGGTTGTGCACACTCTATGAGGAGTTACGGCGCAAGAGTTATCGTTACAGAGATCGATCCTATCTGTGCTTTACAAGCTGCTATGGAAGGTTTTGAAGTTAATACCATGGACGATGCAGTTACCGAAGGTAATATCTTCGTTACTACCACCGGAAATAAAGATGTAATCACAGCTGAGCACATGGCTAAGATGAAGGATCAAGCAATTGTATGTAATATTGGTCACTTTGACAACGAAATACAAGTTGATAAGCTTGTTGAATGGCCAGGAATTCAACATATAAATATCAAACCTCAGGTTGATAAATATGTTTACCCTGATGGACACGCTATCTTTATGTTAGCTGAAGGTCGTTTGGTGAATTTAGGTTGCGCAACCGGTCATCCTTCTTTCGTTATGAGTAATTCTTTCACAAACCAGACTCTAGCTCAGTTGGATCTATGGAAAAATAAGTTTGAAATCGGTGTTTATCGTCTTTCAAAACAACTTGACGAAGAAGTTGCTCGCTTACATTTAGAACAAATAGGTGTAAAACTTACTAAACTTACTCCTGAGCAGGCTGCTTACATAAGCGTGCCTATCGAAGGTCCTTACAAAGCAGATCATTACAGGTATTAAAAACTAAGAGTGCCTTAAGTACTTAAAGTTATAAAGACAATTAAATAATAAGGAAGCTCTGTCATTTATTTGGCAGGGCTTTTTTTAAAAAACCCTGTATTCGGATATAAATATAAAAAACATTATAAAGAAAATTAACAGCCTCCATCAAGCTTTTGATGAAGGCTGTTTTAAATGCTACGACAAGCAATATTATTCTACAATAAACTTATTATTTATCACACCAGAATCATTCTCAAACTTTAGATAATAAATACCCGATTTAAGGTTACTTACATTTATAACTTTGTTAAAAGCATTGGTATTTATAATAGTTTCATCGCTATAAATCTTTGCTCCTTGCACATTAAAAATACTGAACTTAGTGATACCTCTTTTAATATTACTACAATTTATAGTTAGTTTATCATGGGCAGGATTAGGATATATATTAATATTGTCAGACAATATATTCTTTTCATTTATCCCAATACCCGATGGAAAATGCACCGTTTTACACAACTTATTATTAGTTGTATCTTGGTCGGTAGTTAATTTTGTATAGGCACAAATTGTAAAAGCAGTAGCTGGCGAAGCAACAAAAGTACTTAAGAAATTATAAGTCATAGAATCTCCGGGAAACAATGATCCCGTCCAGTTTTCTAATACTGGAGTCAATGCATTTCGTTGATAACCTATAAGAAAACTTGTTTCTGTTGACATCCCATTATTTTTAACCCTAACACTTACAGTCTGCGTACTGCTTAAGGTTACGGTGTCGGCAGGTGAAATAATTTTTGAAACATAAACATCATGTGATAGAATTGTTATACTATCCTTAAGAGGAATCGTAGATTTATAAATTGGTCCATTTGAACAGTTAGCATTAGCTGCAAAAACAAAATAATAATATTTTGAAGCTAATGTAAAAGGCCCGTTATCAGTAAAAGATGTTCCGGCCTGAAAAGCTACCACAGTACCACCTCCATAAGTAGTTCCGGCTGTATAAGTAGTTCCATTAACAGGTGAAGCAGTAAGTGCATTTGCTGAACTTCTGACAATCAGATAATGATCAGCGGTAGGTGTGCCTGCTGAAGCAGTAAAAGAACCAGTAATAGTAGCACCTGTATTATTTAAACTAAAATTTGTGGGTTGATTAGCAGGAGCAACACAAGGGCCAACTACTTTAACCACTGGGGCTAATTTAACTGTAGAATTACGCATCTTTGGACCATAAAACCCAGCCCAACTAGATATATCATGTCCGGCATCTTCAAAATAAACAGATCTTACACCTGTTCCATAACTACTGTATGTTTTACTTGTAGTTGTCCAATTTGTACCTGATGCAATTGTATTAAATGAAGGAGACCCTGGTGTTGTATAAGCAGTGGGATTAGACCAAGAAGTTATGGAAGTGTTACTTGTATTTCGCAACTGTGTTAAAACTCCATAATTCCCACCTTGATCAAATCTGGTGGAATAATCATCAGAAACATATATGTTTGGTTGAGCATCAAGCTCTGTTGTTGAATAACCGTTAGCTACCAAATCTATAGTTTGAGATTTATTTTCTGAGACATAAGAAGTGGCAAAATTATATCCCAACGAATTTGTTTCAGTTGTCCAGCCACCTCCTCCACTGGTAAATGTCCATATAGTTAATCCAGCATCTCCACTTGGATTTACAACAAGATTTCCATCAGAAACAGAATCATTTATATCTGTAACGCTAACTATCATATAACTTGTGGTTACTGTAGGGCTAACTTTAAATGTGTTACCATTATTTAGTCCATTTTTGACCACCGTATCTCCTCCTGAAGTGACATACTTTAATGTAAATGGGCCTGTTGTATTACCAACATTAAAGGTAAGAATTGCAGAATCACCCGGAGCAATTATTGTAGTCCCCGAAAGTATTGGCGGGCTTGTAAAAGTACTACTTAAGGTATACATACTTTTTGTAGTAACACTACCATTAAGTGGCGATTTTGTTGTCGTTTGATTACTATTTGCACTTATTGCAACTATTTTCTGGTTAAACTTAGTACCAGTTATGTTTTGTAATTCCTGAGCTTTCAAGTTCTGAATCGAAAGCAATAGCAACAATGTTGCTATTAATAAAGTGATTATTCTTTTCATAATGTAAATTTTATTAATATTATTTGCAAATATACATATAAAATCTAATATTTTAACTTAATAAACTATTTATTTAAAAAATCAATACCATCATTAAGTTTAAGTGTACCACTAAGTGCACTATTTGAGCTTGTAACAAAACTATAATAATTGGAGTTAAATTATTATTTTGTAAATAAAATGAAAGGCAAATAAGAGATTCTTGACAGGTATAATACTAAAATACTATTATACCTGTCATTTTTATTATTAATAAAAAAATACTGAAAACAGATAAAATAATAAGATTATAATATTAAAAAGAGCGGTAAATGGGGCTCGAACCCACGACCTAAAGCTTGGGAAGCTTTCACTCTACCAACTGAGCTACTACCGCTTTTATTGATGCAAAAATAATAATAAATCACTAAATAGAAAAGTTTTTTCATTTAATTTAAAAAAATGTTTGGTTGTATTAAAAAAATTACTACTTTTGCAGTCCCTAAAGAACGACAATATAAAACAACAAATTTGAAATAATCCGAATGGTGGATTTTGATGAGAGTTTACTCTCAACACAACAACCGGAGAGATGGGTGAGTGGCTGAAACCAACAGTTTGCTAAACTGTCGTACTGGAAACGGTACCGGGGGTTCGAATCCCCCTTTCTCCGCAGAAAAATAAATTCGGGGTGTAGCGTAGCCCGGCTATCGCGCCTGCTTTGGGAGCAGGAGGTCGCAGGTTCGAATCCTGCCACCCCGACATTAAAAAGTACCAGGTTCCGTAGCTCAGTTGGATAGAGCAACAGCCTTCTAAGCTGTGGGCCATTGGTTCGAATCCAATCGGAATCACAAAAAATAATTAAGAGATCAGGTTTACTTGGTCTCTTTTTTTATTTATATCTATCTATAATAATATTGTAATAATTCTACAGCCTTTTCTCTATCCCTTTTACTTTAGAAATTATCTCAACAAGCCTTTACTTTTTATAAATCTCCATTAATACTATAATTAGAAATTATATTATTTTTAAATTATAGGTTTATTACATGCAACATCTCTACCCAGATAATGCACAATACATATATAGCACTCATTATTATACATATAAAAATTATATTGTGACATAAATATTCAAAAAAGCTTTTCCAAGAAGGCGAATCTAATATCAATTTCGCCACTGTGGCATCCACAGAGAGGGTTTTTACATCAATTTCGCTTCTGTGGCATCCACAGAAAGGGTATTTACATCAATTACGCTTCTGTGGCATCCACGGAGAGGGTTTTTAAATCAATTTCGCTTTTGTGGCATCCACGGAGAAGGTTTTTTTATTGAAATTTCATTTTCTTAAAACTAAAAGTGACATTCAATGTTAATTTTATATTAAATGTGCTGAAATGCTGTAACGTTAAATAATAAGAAGTGTTATAATATGTATTAATAAATAAAATTTATACTTATTGTGAAAACATTGCAAGAAATATTAGCCGGGTATCATCCAATAAGCTTAGAACAAGTTCAAATTGCGGATTTAATGAGTCGTGTGGAAGTAAAATATACTTTTAATAAATCACAGTTAACTCAAATATTAGAAGAACTTATAGATGATTACAGGGTGTTAACTGTAAATAAAAATACAGTTAATCCTTATGAAACGATCTATTTCGACACGCCTACCTATTCGCTCTATTACCAACATCATAATTCGATATTCAATAGATTTAAAATACGACAAAGACGTTATGTTTCGTCAGGAGATAGTTTTCTGGAAATAAAATTTAGAAATAATAAGAATAGAGTTATTAAAGAAAGAATAACTACTGATAGCCTAAAAGATTATATTGGTGAAGATGGCTTAAATTTAATAAACACAAAAACTTCAATAGATTCATCTCAACTTAAGCCAACATTATGGGTATATTTTGACAGAATAACTTTAGTTAATAGCAATTTCTCTGAAAGAATAACAATAGATACTAATTTATCATTTAGATACGATGATAAAGTTGTATCGTATCCTAATATAGCTATAGCTGAGGTGAAACAGGAAATTCATTTTCGTTCAACTTTTATACAGTTAATGAAAAAGAGCATTATACGTGATGTTTCCAACAGTAAATATTGTATTGGATTGGCTTCGGTTAATGAAAATATAAAGAAGAATAATTTTAAGCATAAATTAATGTCTTTGCAAAAACTCAGTTCTGAAAACTAATTTTTTCACATCTCTATTATTGATTATAAATATTTGCCTAATTGGCATCACATAACATACAAAAGCCTCCATCAAAATTAATTGATGGAGGCTTTTTAAAATTCTTAACTCAACTCTATTTCTTACTTTTATTAAACAAAGCTATTATAATTAAAGTAGCCGAAATAATAAGCGCAAATGAAAATAATCCATAGCGTATATTTATAGGAGTATTTGATGCTATATCGCCATCATTATATGTTCCGTAAAGAAAGCCAAAAATGATAAAGAATGTAGATAAGATTATCATTAAAATGTTTCTTATGGCAATTAATTTCTTATTTAAATTGAGTTTTTTTACTTCTTTTTCCATTTTGAATTATATTTATTATTTGAATTTAAAAATTAACATAAAATTAATATTAAAATAATTTTCATTTAACATATAAGTAATCTTTATTTTCCAAACAAAAATTAACATGTAGTCTATATTATGCAAAGTATTTCATATTAATATTTGACAAAAGTAATATAAATTTTATTTACTTTTACAGAAAATTTTAAGTTAATATTAAATTAATATTAAATACATTTGTTTTGAAATATTTACAATAAATTAATATATAATATATGTTCGGATTAGATACACCTTTAACAATTTTATTACTGGTATGTTTATTGGCAGTTGTTGCTTTTGAATTTATCAATGGGTTTCATGATACGGCTAATGCAGTAGCTACAGTTATTTACACACACACTTTAAAACCTTCAGTTGCTGTAATATTATCAGGGATATTAAACTTTACAGGAGTATTAGTTGGGGGGATTGCTGTTGCGATGGGGATAGTAAATTTATTGCCCACAGAAGCTTTAGTCGATCAGAATATTTATCATGGATTGGCAATGATATTAGCATTATTACTAACTGCTATTATCTGGAATCTTGGCACTTGGTATCTCGGCATACCTTGTTCCAGTTCACATACCTTAATAGGTTCCATATTTGGAGTAGGCATAGCTTATATGTTATTACCGGGCAGTCATGCAATAGCTTTAAACTGGAAAAAGATATCTGACACCGGACTTTCATTATTAATATCACCAATATTTGGTTTTGGGTTATCATTTTTATTAATGCTATTGCTTCCTCGAATCATCAAAAATAAAAAACTATATAATGAACCTGTAGATAAAAAGGCTCCACCTTTATGGATACGTTCCTTATTGATTTTTACTTGTATGAGTGTAAGTTATTCTCATGGATCAAATGATGGACAAAAGGGAGTTGGTTTAATAATGATAATTCTAATTGGATTAGTACCTGTTCATTTTGCTTTAGATCATTCTAAATCTCCTGAAAAACTACTTGCAAGCACTCAAAAGATTGAATTATCTATAAATAAAATTGATACTTTAAGTTTCTCTAAAGAAGATAAAAAAGCATACGTAGCTTTACAAACCAAAACAGATTCAGTTATCTCTTATTTAAAAGGCATTAAAACTTTTGAAAACCTTCAGGATAAAAAGCATTTTGAAATCAGAAAATCAATATTATTAATAACTAAGAAAGCTGATGCTTTGGTTGCTAATAAAGGCAAAGCAATGTCGAGGATAGATGATAAGGAATTAGCATCCTTTAAATCGGAAATAAAAGAAATAAAAGAATACACTGAATATGCTCCGTGGCAAGTTAAATTAATGGTTTCGCTTGCATTAGGTTTAGGAACAATGATAGGTTGGAGAAGAATAGTTGTAACTATTGGCGAAAAGATAGGCAAATCGCACCTAACTTATGCACAGGGAGCCACTGCCGAATTGGTTGCTGCAAGTACGATAACTGCTTCATCAATGTTTGGTTTACCGGTAAGTACTACTCATGTGTTAACATCGGGTGTTGCCGGAGCAATGACAGCTCAAAGTGGTAAAGGTAATCTTCAAATGAAAACAATTAAAAACATTGCTATTGCCTGGATAGTAACACTTCCTGTTACTATAATATTATCAGCTGTATTATTTTTGTTGTTAAGAATGCTGATGGGTTAAATATTTAATGTATTTTTGCCGATTAATTAACAACAATAATACATGGAACTTATTAAGCATTTGCTCGACTTTATTCTTCACATTGATCAATACCTTAGCAGCTGGGTTACAACTTATCAAACCTGGACTTATCTAATACTTTTTGCTATTATCTTTTGTGAAACCGGTTTGGTAGTCACCCCATTTCTTCCCGGCGATTCCTTGCTTTTTGCAGCAGGAACTATTGCAGCTATGGATGGACAGCCTATTAATGTATTGGTATTAATAATAGTTGTACTGATTGCCGCTTTTTCTGGTGATAATACTAATTTCTTTATTGGTAGATTTATTGGTAAAACAGTTTACGAAAAAGATTATAAACTTATTAAGAAAGAATATCTAAACAAAACACATGCTTTCTACGAGAAGCATGGTGGTAAAACCTTAATTATTGCTCGTTTTATGCCGATTATAAGAACCTTTGCTCCTTTTGTAGCTGGTGTTGGCACAATGAAATACCTCCGTTTTATTTCTTTTTCAATAATTGGAAATATATTATGGGTAGTTTCGTTTTCGTTAGCAGGTTTTTTCTTTGGCAATATCCCACAGGTTAAGCATAATTTCACACTTGTAATTCTTTTAATAATATTTATTTCGCTTATGCCGCCGGTAATTACTGTTATCAGACATAAGTATTTTAGCAAAGGCTAATTTAATAAAGTATTCATAAGTAGAGGCTTTCTATTAAAGTATTCCTCACAATTTAAAACTCCAGACATGAAAGTAAAACTTGTTTGGAGTTTTTTTTATTAATAATATTATTATTAGTTTTGGTGTAATAGACAAAATAGTTGGTTTTTTGAAGACGATTTGCTCTAATGGA
>JBAXLO010000121.1:0-13442 GCA_037134755.1 Bacteroidota bacterium
TTCTTTTTATTAAAGAAGTCACCGGCCAGATAGCCGACGGCAGTTCCCCATAGAGTCATTAAAAAAGGGTTGCCGGTTAATCCGCAAGCACCCGATTTGCAACTTACATTGTAATAATATAAAATACCACCAATTGCACCTGCAATCATGCCAATTAAATTAGCACGTGTAACGTTGCGTTTTAAATAATTAAATAGCTTATTTCCGTCCTGATTGTTTTCTTCCACTTATTTTACGTTATTTAATTCGGTTAAAAGCAAACTTTTATCTTGCAAACCTACTAAACGTTTTACTTCTTTACCATCTTTAAAAATGATAATTGTAGGGATGTTACGGATGCCAAAAGTATTAGAAGTTGATTTGTTTTTATCAACATCCATTTTACAAATCTTAACTTTTTTATTTGTATTTTCGTTTGCGATTTCTTCTACAATAGGTCCCTGACGACGGCATGGTCCGCACCATGTAGCCCAGAAATCAACCATAGTAACACCTTTTTTGATTGTTTTATCAAAATCGCCATCAGTTATAATCACAACTTTGGATTTTGTTTCAGCAGGAGCAGCAGTCTTCTGACTAAAAGCTTTAACTGAGAAAAGACTTAGTGTAATTACTAACACTAAAGGGACGATAAATAGTTTTTTCATTGAACTTATTTTTTTAATTTATTTGATTTATTAATATTTTTTAATGCTGAACAAATTTCATACCATATTATATATAAGGAGACAATTAAACAAAGAATCTCCTTTAAAGTTTTAAACTTCCGGTTCCTGCTGGCTTAAACAATGAAAGCTCCCCAATCCCCATATAATATCCGTTGAATCTATTCCTATAACTTTGCGGTCGGTAAAACATTTTGATAATATATCAATAGCTGTCTGATCAGTTTTGCATTCAAATAATGGTACAATCACACTATCATTAGCTATATAAAAATTAGCATAAGAAGCAGGCACCCGTTGATTTTCTATATATAAAGGTTCGGGCATTGGAAGCTCAACTATATTAAGCTGCTTTCCATTTAAAAGGCGAACATTTTTAAGTAAATTTAAATTGTCGAGTAAAGGCTTATGGTTATAATCGTCTTTGTTAGGTTCAACAACTGTAACCACAGTGTCTTCATTTACAAAGCGTGTAATATCATCAACATGACCATTAGTATCATCACCTTCAATACCGTCATTTAGCCAAATAATTTGCTCTACACCGTAATAATTATACAAATAAAACTCTATTTGTTCTTTGGTAAGATCTGGATTACGATTCTCATTGAGCAAACAAGCTTCGGATGTAATTAGAGTTCCTCTGCCATTAAAGTCAACAGAACCACCTTCCATTACAACGCCGGGAGAATAGAAAGGAGTGTTAAACTTACGGGCAATCAGCTTAGCTATATCGTTATCTAAATCATATGGATATTTGTCCCCCCAAGCATTATACTCCCAATCTACAATAATTTTTTTAGTTTTTGCTTCAGGATTAATTAAAAATGCAGGGCCATGATCTCTACACCAAGCATCATTAGTAGGATGTATAAAGAAATTAATTTTATTTAGATCAATATTGATGATCTCAAATTGCCCTCTTAACACAAAGACAGTTTCTTCATTCTGAACATTAATATTAACATATTCTCCTTTCGAAAGCTCTTTTACAAATTGATGATAAGAAGGATAAATAGTATTAAGTCTTCCGGGCCATGAATTCTCATTGTGAGGATAACTAAGCCATGTAGCTTTATGTTTTTCCCATTCAGCCGGAAAACGATACCCAAGTTCGCGAGGTGTTTTAGTGTAATCTATTCCCATAGTTTAAATTTAGTATTAATCAACAAATCTTCTTAGAATTGGTTTATAAGTATCTATTCTTCTATCGCGTAAGAAAGGCCAATGGATACGATATTCATTAGTTTTATTTAAATCAATTTCTTGAACATGAATTTCTTCTTTGTCATGAGAGGCTTCATATAAAACTGTTCCGAAAGGATTACTAACAAATGAACCTCCCCAGAATATCATGTCGCCCTCGTTTCCGGTACGGTTTACACTTACAACATGAACTCCGTTAGCAATTGCATGACTTCGTTGTATAGTTTGCCATGCTGAATATTGTTCTTTATTAACTTCTTCGGTTTGATTATTAGCCCAACCAATTGCTGTTGGATAAAATAAGATCTCAGCACCTTTAAGTGCAGTAATTCTGGCAGCTTCCGGATACCATTGATCCCAACAAATTAAGGTGCCGATAGTAGCATATTTTGTTTTGAAAACTTTATAATCAAGATCGCCGGGAGTAAAATAAAACTTTTCGTAATAAGCAGGGTCATCAGGTATATGATTTTTGCGATATTTCCCTAAATATTTTCCGTCAGCATCAATAACAGCAACGGTATTGTGATACAAACCTTCTGCTCTCTTCTCGAACAATGAGGCAATAATAACAACATTTAATTCTTTGGCAAGATTACAGAAAAGGTTAGTTGTTTCGCCAGGAATTGCTTCAGCAAGTTTAAAGTTGTCGTAATTTTCAACATCACAAAAATATAAAGATGCAAACAACTCTTGTAAACAAATAATCTGAGCACCTTTTTTGGCAGCTTTTCTTAAATTTTCAATAACTTTATTGATGTTTGTCTGCTTATCTTTTACGCATGATAACTGTATCAAACCTACCTTGACTTTTCTATTTTCCAATTGCAAAAAGTTTTATTTAATTAAAATCAAAACCATTATTTATATAGACATTCATCTGTCTCTATAAAGTCGACAAAAATACAATTTTATTTTAGAAATACCAAAGTAATCCCATCACCGCCCCTTTCCACATGCTCGTCTTTGAAACTTTTAACTTCATCTACACTTCTAAGATATTCTCTTATAACTTTGCGTAAAATTCCATTTCCTTTACCGTGAAGTATTTTAAGTTCATAAACACTTAAAAGAATTGCTTCGTCAATTAAAGTCTTTACAATATTTAAGGAGTCTTCTGCACGTTTCCCTCTTAAATCAACAGAAGGTTTAAAATTTGCTGATTTACTGGTAAGGTCGTTAATAACATTACCATAAGTATTTTGTTTTGATGGTCTGTTCTGTTGTTTTGCTTCTTTTCTCGAAACTTTAACTAGTTGTGATAAAGGCAAAGTTACTTTAACAGAATTTGCTAAAACTATGGCTCTATTGTTTTTTATATCCTCCACCTCACCAATTGTTTGCTGACCTATTATCCTAACATAATCACCAATAAGAATAGGTGATTCATCAACATCTTCTTCGTTTGCTTTTTTATATTTATAATTCTGTGGTAATTTTTTAGGAGCTTTAGCAACTGGGTCAAGTTTCTCCACATATTTCTCTAGAGATTCTCGCGCTTCTTTAGTTACATCTTTATCAGCATTACTTTCTTTAATCGTCCTGATAGCATTCTCGATTATTCGATTTGATTGTCGAATAAGTTCTTTGGCATCATCTTTAGCTTGCTTAATGATTGCTTTTTTATTAGTTTCGAGTTCATCACTCAGCTTTTGATATTTATCAATGATTTCTGCAAGAAAGTTATCAGCCATCTTCAATTCAGCTTCTTTATGAGCAATGTTTACTTTATCGACTTCTAATTGCTGGAGTTGGTTCTCAAAATTTAGATGTGATTTCCCTGACTTTCGTGAAGCATTATCTAAAATCTCTTTTTGAAGACCTATATTTTTTGCTATTTCAAAAGCGAAAGAACTTCCCGGCTTCCCAATAGAAAGTTTATATAAAGGGCGCATTTGATTAGTATCATACAGCATAGCTCCATTTACAATACCATCATTCTTTTCAGCCATTAGCTTAAGATTAGAATAATGAGTTGTAACTACTCCAAAAGCTTTCTTATTATTCAAGTGTTCAAGAATGGCTTCAGCTATAGCACCCCCAAGTTGAGGTTCGGTGCCTGAACCAAACTCATCTATTAAGAATAAGGTATCAGTTGAAACTTTATCAACAAGAGTTTTCATATTTAATAAATGAGAACTGTATGTACTCAAATCATTCTCTATTGATTGTTCGTCGCCAATATCAATAAAAATATTTTCGAAAATACCAGTCTCAGATGTTTCTCTCATTGGCACCAACAAACCACATTGTAGCATGTATTGTAAAATACCAACAGTTTTTAAGCAAACAGATTTACCTCCGGCATTAGGACCTGAGATGATTAATATCCTATCTTTATTATTTAAACTTATTTTTAAAGTTTCGACAGGCTTCTTTTGTGCTTTGTGCGAAAGGAATAATAAGGGATGTTTGGCATCATACCATTCAATAACTGATTTCTTATTTATTAAAGGCTTTACAGCTTCAATTGATATTGCAAATTTAGCTTTTGCCCTTATGAAATCCATTAAGGAAAGAAAATAATAAGCATTTTTTAAATCATAACTAAAAGGACGCATGGAATCAGTAAACTCAATGAGGATACGAATTATTTCTAATCGTTCATCATTTTGAAGTTCTCTTATTTCATTATTAAGTTCAAAAACTTCTTCCGGTTCAATATAAAAAGTTTGTCCTGTTGCAGAAGCATCATGAACAAAGCCTCTGATCTTTCTTTTATTTGTAGCATTTACAGGTATTACAGCTCTTCCATTTCTGATAGTAACTGTAACGTCATCTGAAGTCCATCCTTCTTTCTTTGCCTGATTTAATGTTTGATTAAGTTTCTTATCAGCAGCAACTGACTTTTGTTTTAAAGCCTTGCGTATTGATTTTAATTCTGATGAAGCATCATCCTTAATTTCTCCCTTTTCATCTATAATTCTATTAATGTTTTTTATCAAAGTAGTATCGATAAATACATTTTGTGTTAATTTATTAAGTTCAGGATATTTAATTTCTTCAGTATCGCTCTTCAAATAATTTAAACATTCAATAATTGTACTTAATGAAAGTTTAAGCTCAAATAGTGGCTGCTGACTTATAAAAGTACCTATTACTCTTATTCTATCTATTTCATAAGTTAAATCAAAATAATCTTGAGAAGGAAAACGGTCATCAAATAATAATATTTGTCTGAACTCTTCCGTTTGATCAAGTTGTGTATTAATCTGTGTAAAATTAGTTTTAAAGTTAATACTATCTATTAACTTCTCACCAAGAGGGCTTATGCATTCGCTTTTCAGCAATTGCCTGATGGTATCAAACCCTAATTTATTTTCAATATTTAAAGGATATATCAATATTATTTTTTTTGCAAAGATAGTGAAAAACACTTTCCAAATTCATAATACTTAACATTAGAACTTAGAAAAACACATTAAAATTAAATTAGGGAAAAAGGATCGTCTAATTCTTAATTTTAATCAAAATATCTTTTTTGATCAAAAAAGAGCCATTCATATCATAAACGTCCTAAATGCAGCAAGTAGCGAATTTTTTATTGACTAAAATCAACTGGTTATAAAATGTTTAATTATTAAAAATTACAAAAAAACACAACTTTTCTTGTTTTTCATCTCATTAATTCGTTACTTTGCACCCACGTTTAATCAAAATTGAAAAAAAATGTCTGAAATTGCAACAAAAGTAAAAGCTATCATTGTTGATAAGCTTGGAGTTGACGAAAATGAAGTTACACCTGAAGCTAGTTTTACTAACGATTTAGGTGCAGATTCACTTGATACAGTTGAATTAATTATGGAATTAGAAAAAGAATTCAACATTGCTATCCCAGATGATCAAGCTGAGAAAATCAACACAGTTGGTGACGCTATAGCTTACATCGAAAACAATGGTAAATAAGTAACAAATTTCATTTTTTAATGGAGTTAAAGAGAGTTGTTGTTACAGGTCTTGGATCACTTACACCAATTGGAAATACAATCCCAGAATATTGGGATAGTTTACTTAATGGTGTAAGTGGTGCAGATATGATCACACGTTTTGATGCATCTAAATTCAAAACTCAATTTGCATGCGAAGTTAAAAACTTTGATGCAGGTAATTTTTTTGATAGAAAAGAAGCTAGAAAGTATGATTTATATGCACAATTTGGCATCGTAGCGTCTGACGAAGCCATTAAAGACGCAGGGATAGACGTAGAGAAAATTGATCTTGACAGAGCAGGTGTAATCTGGGCTTCAGGTATTGGTGGATTAATAACTTTTTATAATGAAGTTAGTGATTTTGCTAAAGGTGATGGTACTCCAAGGTACAATCCTTTTTTTATACCTAAGATGATTGCTGATATTACCGCCGGTCATATTTCTATTAGACATGGTTTTCGCGGACCTAATTTTTGTACAGTTTCTGCATGCGCATCTTCTGCAAATGCTTTAGCTGATGCATATAATTATATTAGGTTAGGTAAAGCCGATATCTTTGTTTGCGGTGGCTCCGAAGCTGCTTGCTCACAACCTGGTGTTGGTGGATTCAACGCAATGCAAGCATTGTCTACAAGAAATGATGATCCAAAGACTGCTTCACGACCTTTTGATAAAGATCGTGATGGCTTTGTACTTGGTGAAGGTGGTGCAGCTTTGATTTTCGAAGAACTTGAACATGCTTTAGCGAGAGGTGCTAAAATATATTGTGAGGTAGTTGGCGCAGGTCTTTCTGCTGATGCTTATCACATGACTGCTCCTCATCCTGAAGGATTGGGTGCTTATAATGCAATGAAAACTGCTTTAGAGGATGCGGAATTAAAAATTGAGGATGTTGATCATATCAATACTCATGGTACATCCACACCTTTAGGCGACATTGTTGAGCCTATGGCTATTGCCAGATTATTTGGAGAACATGCCTATACAATTAATATTAATTCAACAAAATCAATGACAGGTCACTTATTAGGTGCTGCCGGAGCTGTTGAAGCTGTTTCTTGTGTACTTGCAGTTAAAAATGATATCATTCCTCCAACAATTAATCACTTTACAGATGACCCTGAAATAGATTCTAAACTTAATTTTACTTTTAATAAAGCAGTTAAAAGAACTGTTAATGTAGCTTTGAGTAATACTTTCGGTTTTGGTGGTCATAACGCTTCTCTTATTTTTAAGAAATTTAACTAATAAAACATATTAATGTTTCTTAACTTTTTTAAAGTATATTTTTCAAAGGATAAGAAACTATACCAATCTATAAATAATATTCTCGGGTTCTATCCCGGGAATATTTTTTTATATAAGCTTGCTTTCCTTCATAAATCAGCTTCCCAAGACACAAAAAAAGGGGTTAAAGTAAGTAATGAAAGGCTAGAATATTTGGGCGACACTATTCTTAGTACTATTGTTGCTGATTTCCTTTTCAAAAAATATCCTTTTAATGATGAAGGCTTTCTTACCGAAATGCGTTCAAAAATTGTTAGTCGTGCCAACCTTAATAAACTATCACAAAAGATAGGTCTTAATCATCTTATCCAAAAAGATAAAGAATCAAACAATCATTACAGGTCTATAGAAGGTGATACTTTCGAAGCTTTAATAGGTGCGGTTTATCTTGACAAAGGTTTTGACTTTACTTATAGAGTTGTTATCAAACGTATCATTCAGGTTCATATGGATATTGATGAGCTCCAACATAAAGAATGGAATTATAAAAGTAAACTTATTGATTGGGGTCAGAAGGAAAAGAAACCTGTTGGCTTTAATGTTGTTGAGGTTGTTGGAAGTGGTTATATGAAACAATATATTGTTGAGGTGTTAATAGAGAATGTTGCAGTGGCTAAAGGACAGGATTATTCAATTAAATCTGCCGAACAACAAGCTGCAGAAAATGCTTATAAACAATTGCTAGCTTTTCCTGAAGCTATTCATGCTAATTAAAAGCTTTGTATTCTAAATAAAGAAAAGCAATAAGATATTAATCACAATAATAATCCCAAAACTTATTATCATCTTCTTGCGTATTGTCTTTTCTGAAAAAGAAATCGAATAAATCATCTTTAAAAAATTATTACTTATTATTGCCTGGAATGTTGCCAGTGCAATTATAGTTTCTGCCACTTCGTATTTGCCCTGAAACAAATTGATAAGAAAAGGATCAATGTCGGTAACACCGACTAATACGGATAATACATTTAAACCTCCTGTACCGAAATTCTTAATCGTATAATAAGTTATAAAGCTAAATGCTATAAACAGCAATGTGAAAATTAGTGCAACTTTAAACTCCAAAGGGTTTTTATCATTAACAATCTGTGTTGTGTCCTCAGCTTCATCTTTCTTTTTTGTATACATCAAAAATATCCCTATACCAGTTGTTATTAAAAACATTATAATAAAATAAGGCATAGTTCTTGAAAATAAAGAGGCATTAAAAATCAAAATAATAATAAAGATTCTTAGATACATCATTGCAGTGGCAAAAATGATAGCTGCTGCGTATTTGTTTAAGTCTTTTTCGTTTGAGGTCTTACTCTTTCGCGATAGAATTACAGTTGTTGCCGTACTGCTATACAGGCCTCCCAGTATTCCTGAGACTATAATCCCTGAATCGTGGAAAACAAATTTCCTTAGCAAATAACTAAAGTAAGAAATGCTTGAGATTACTACCACTGCCAGCCATATTCTATAGGGTGTTAAGCTTATTTCGGGGATTATTCTTTCGTTTGGGATTATTGGGAGTATGATACCGATTATTACAAGGAATTTAGCGAGTGTTACAAACTCTTCTTTGTCGAGTTTGTCGGTAAATATCATGAAAGTATCTTTTAATTCGGTTAAAATTAATACTGCAACAACTATTGTAAGTGTAAGCCACGATGGTTGTGTGATTACGATTGGTGCCAGGCAATAGGTTATCAATGCTATCATGATGGTTGTTAAGCCGAACCTTTGAAAGGTTAAGAGTTTGAAGTAATAATTAATTCCTAATAAAAACACCAATGCCATTCCACCACCGGCATAGAAATAATGGTTGGAAGGTTCAATTACGTATAAGATAAAGCCTAATATGCCTATAAATGCAAACGTTCTGTCGGTACCGAACACATGTTTTTCGTCTACCATTTGATGAAGTTTGCGTTGTGATAATCCTATCAACAAAGAGAATACGCTTACTAATAAGAAGTTTATTAATTCTTTGGGTATTGAGTTTAAGAATGCTTGCATTACTATTAATATTTAGCAGTTGTACGCAATATATCTATTAAAGTTGTATAATAATGATGAATTTGAAAAGACATATTATCATAAACTAATTTGATATTAACTTCAAGTACTGTAAGTATTGCAAGTACTTCAAGTACTTATTTCCTTTTATGAATAAAAAGCAATCCCATAAAGGTAAGAAATCCATTAAGGATGATGAGTTCGAAGCCAAACTCATAGCCATTAAACCATACTTTGGAATGTGTGCTTAAGATATAACATATTATTGGTGATAAAATGGCGATTAAAGGTACCCATTTGTCGTTTGTTTTTAATTTTGTGAAGAGTCCAAAGGAATAAAGACCCAGTAATGGACCATAAGTGTAGCCTGCAATTTTAAAGAGGTTCTTTACTACTGTGCCATCGTTGATGGCTCTAAAAGCGATGATGACAAGCAGCAATAAGATCGCAAAACTTATATGTACAATATAGCGTAGGCGAATCTTATGCTTCTCATCCATATTCTTTTTCTTATTTAAACCTAAAAAATCGATGCAAAAAGAAGTTGTGAGCGAAGTTAATGCGCCATCGGCACTGGGATAAGCGGCAGATATCAAACCAATCATAAAGATTAAACCGGCTACCGGCCCTAAATGACGGATAGATACGATAGAAAACAAATCATCGCTGGCGGTGGGTGGAGTTATGCCTTTAGTTTTAATGTAAATCAATAAGATTGCACCCAGAAACAGGAACAAAAGATTGACGAAAACAAGAATGAAGCTAAAGCTGAACATGTTTTTCTGGGCTTCCTTAATGTTTTTACAACTTAAGTTCTTTTGCATCATCTCCTGATCGAGACCGGTCATGGTTATCGTGATAAACATACCGCTAAAGAACTGTTTGATATAGTTTCTCGGGTCGTTCCAGTCGGTTACTATTATCTTTGAATTGATGGAATGAACAACATTGCCGATCATGTCGAAAAAGCCGGTGTTAAGTTCTTTAAGGATAAAGAATATCGTCAATACTAAAGCCCCAAGCATAAAGGTTGTTTGCAAAGTATCTGTCCAGATGATCGTTTTGATGCCTCCTTTAAAAGTATAAACGATTATTAACAAGATAAACATACTAACGGTAAAGCCGAAAGGAATATTCCAGGCATCGAAGATGAATATTTGCAGCACATTTACAACTAAGAACATGCGGAACGAAGCTCCGATAACTCTTGAGATAATAAAAAAGAAAGCACCCGTCTTATACGACCAGAAACCGAAGCGTTGATCGAGGTAAGTGTAAATACTAGTGAGGTTGAGCCTGTAATAAAGCGGCATCAGCACCAAAGCAATGACGAAATAGCCTGCAAGATAGCCCAACACCACCATAAGGTAGGTGAATTGTGTATCACGAACCCAGCCCGGCACCGACAAAAAGGTGACACCCGACATCGAAGCCCCAATCATTCCATACGCAATGACGAACCACGGAGACGATCGGTTGCCACGGAAGAAGGATTCATTGTTGGCTCTTCTGGCAGTAATCCAAGTGATTGCAAAGAGCAAAACAGTGTATCCCAAGAAGCTAAAAAGTATTAATTGAGGTGTCAAATTATTGTTATTAATTGTGTTTTACAAAATGAAAGGGCAAAAGTACAAAAAGGATTGCTACTTTCCATTAAAAATAGTAATTTTACCGTCAAATAATAGCAAACAATAAGAGTGGAAAACCTACCTTCTAAATTAGTAGAGAATGCAGTAAATGAATTGTCGAGGCTGCCCGGCATTGGTAAGAAGACAGCTTTGCGTTTAGCACTGTTTCTTCTGAAACAAGACCTTAATATGGTTGAAGATTTTGGTAATTCTGTTATCAAAATGAGGAGGGAAGTAAGATATTGTGTGAGTTGCCACAATATTTCGGACGATGATGTGTGTGAGATCTGCAAAAGTACTAAAAGAAACCGCTCTATTATCTGCGTGGTGGAAGATATCAGGGATGTAATGGCGATTGAAAACACTTCGCAATACAATGGTGTGTATCATGTGCTTGGCGGCATCATTTCGCCTATTGAAGGTATTGGTCCGGGGGATATTAACGTGAAATCATTAGTGGAAAAGGTTCAAATAGGGGATGTAAAAGAGATAATTATGGCGTTGCCTACCACCATTGAAGGCGATACTACCAACTTTTATCTTTATAAGCAATTAAAACCTTATGATGTTATCGTTTCGACTATTGCACGTGGCATTGCAATAGGTGATGACCTGGAATATACCGATGAAATTACCTTGGGACGTTCGATAATTAATAGAACTCCTTATATAAATGCGATGTAGGCATCGTTAAATAAAATAAATGCCTTTTAAATTTTATTTTATCATACTGTAAAAGTAAACTTAATTCTAATATCAATTAAAGTTTTCTATTATTCAATAAAATTAGTATCATTTCTTCTCTAATTCAATTATCTCAGCTATAAATTTCTTTTCTTTTTCGGTTAATTTAATTTGTTCCATAGTTAAATTAGGGTCAGGGATATACCATTCATACTTATTAAAATAATCTTGAAGATCTTTTGTCTTAAAAGCATAACCATATTGTGCATAGATGGTATTCCTTATTATCTTTAACTCGGCTTTAGTAAATGGCTCTATGTCATAATCCTTAAGATCAGTTTTAAAATACCTAAGAGCTTTGTCCGTATTTATTGCATTAACATAATCAGCATACGTATTAGTTACAAATACATTATTATTGAATATACCAAACTCAATATCATGTATTGGTTTAATATTTGAAGCTTTAACTTGAAGCATACCTGACAAAATTCTTACCATTCTAATTGAATCTTCGATATATTCATACTTAACATTTGTAACTTTACCTGTGCCAATGATAGACCAATCAGCATTCTTACCAAAAATATCCGTTAAATAGAAATATTTATTAGTCCCCATATCTATTTGCACAGTCAAATCTTTAATAGTACCATTAGCCCATTTAGAACCTGTGGTGAGTATATAATTATATATTTGGTCTATTTCAATATTACTGCTGGCTGGATACTCATAGCTATGGAAAATCTTATTTATACCGGGTTTAAAGGTAACTTCAAAAAGATAAACAAACAATCCACCTTCATATTCTGTAGTTTTAATAATACTTGGATCTTTTAACTCACAATCTTCACATTCTGCAAATTTCAAATTATAAGGAAGAATATCGCCATCTTTAATAATTCTAAAGTTTTTAATTTGATTACTGTTGTATTGTTCTTCAGAAGCTCCACCATGTGCTCTCGGAGCTTGAAATCCCAACAATAGTTTTCTGTCAACACTTTCAGGATTGTTAAATTCGAAATATATATCTACCTGAGCTTTATTATTAGCACACGTAAAGCTAAGTATTTCTTTATCCATCGAAATCTTTGTCTCTTTTGTTGGATAAATAAGCCCACCTTTGGTAAGATAAGTGCCGTCATCTCCAAACACTAACATTGTGTAGAAAAGGATAGCTATTGTTGTTGCAACTTTTCTCATATTATAAGATTTAATACATTTATAAATATTAAAATTACCGATGTAAAAGTAAATATTTCTTCGATACAAAGTAATGTTATCTAAAAATTATACCACTTTCGTGGGATGGATTGAAGAACAAAGGGAGAAATTGACTAAAAGTTATAAAAAAGATGAAAGAAAGTTAGAAAGTATAATAATTATCAGTTATCTAAAGTAAATTCATTGCTCCATATTATATCTTTATTCTCCCTTTTCTTTTTAATAATAGTATGATCTAATTCATCCCCCATTTTTGAGAAACTTTTTTCTTTAATTAATATAAAACCGACTTTATATTTCTTCATTTTATTTTTATTTTTAACTCCAAGAACAACAATCCTATCGACATAAGTTAGTACTTTACCTGGTTCAATCTTTTTTACGACAGGATAGTTACTATCACAAAAGCGATAATAATATATACCAATAGAATCATCATTAAAAATAAAATTTTCACCCCAAGTACATTTCATAATCCAAAAACTAATAGTCGAATCTGTATTGTTTTTTAACTTAACAATGCAAGAATAGAAATCACCTTGTAACCCATAAACATTATGAAAGTCTGATTTCTTAATACTCTTCACCTCTACTTCAAGACCTTTCTTTTTTATTTTATTTGTAGAGCATTGGCTAAATAAGATAGCTAGACTTATTATAAAGATTATTTTTTTCATACTAATATTTCTTTTTAGTTTTATTGAAATTCCTCTGTAAAAGTACTCTTTTCTTCAATACAAACTAAGATTCACTAAAATTAATTAAAACCTGTTATTTCGTTAACATGTTTAAGATAACCATTCACTGGGGTTTTGGCT
>JBAXLO010000122.1:0-13433 GCA_037134755.1 Bacteroidota bacterium
TCCTTCGCCACATCAGCGAAGGGCAAACCAATGTTCGGAAGTCCTTCGCCGAACGCAACAATGAATAAAGTAACGTTCGGAAGTCCTTCGCCACATCAGCGAAGGGCAAACCAACGTTCGGAAGTCCTTCGCAACATCAGCAAAGGGCAAACCAATGTTCGGAAGCCCTTCGCCACATCAGCGAAGGGCAAAGTAACGTTCGGAAGCCCTTCGCCGAACCAACGAAGGGCAAAGTAACTTTTTAAAGTGCATTATATTAAACATATAGCTTTTTTGGGCTTTTTTTAAGAATTTAATTTGTAAAACATAAAATTAATGGATTTTTATTTATCCAAATCTTAATCTTATTAACAATTAGAGCTAACTTACATAAAAAACCCTCTCAAAATAAAGTTATTAACAATTTTTTAGAGACCTAACACAGCGTTTGTATAGTACGTTGACTACCCAAAAAATTGAAAAACCCTCAGAAAATCAAATAATTGTTCGTAACTTTATTTGCAGGAGACTTAAAATAAGTCGTATTTTGCATATTAATTAATCAAATAAAAAAATTATGATAAGTCTTGATGTTTTAACAGAAAATTTTTGGAAAAATTTACATTGTTCCCACAAACGTTTCAGATTGTTTGTTGAAGATTGCATAGTAAAGGATAAGGCTTCAGGCATCCCCGAAATAGTTGATTTGTTAACAGATACCAATCCTATTGTAAAGTTTTACAGTGATGAAATAAATTTGCTGGATGCTACTATTTCGGATCAAAGAGTAGCTACTGCTCTTAAAAATATAGTGTATGCAGATTATCAAGTTGCGATAAGAGGTTTAGAAGGTGCAGTTATTGATGTATTTAAAGGTAAAAAATCAATTCAGTACACTACTGAATTTTTTACACATGGTTTGGGAGAGTATTCGGATATGACAGAGCACACTGCTCAAATATTATTTACCAGAACTGAATTGTTAACTACCAAATATGTTACACAACTTGGCATACCTCGTCAAACTTTGTTTGCAGATTTATTGGCTTCCTATACAGCTACTCATAGTGCACAGCAATTAGCAATAGCTAAGGTAGTTAATTGTAATGCTGCAATTAAAAAGAAAGTTATAGATGTTAAAGATATAATGTTTAGAAACATTTTAAAAATAGCAGCTTACTATTATAAAACACCCGGTGAAGTTAAGAATTTTTATAACGAAACAGTATTGCATTGTCGCCATAAAAACAAAAATGGAGAACCTATCGAAAAAGCTTATGAAGCTATTATCTCAAAATTATCTGTATTATTAGCAGACATCAGCTATACGAAATTTGAACGTTTGTTGTTCGAAAATTTAGGAACAGAATCATTGTATTACTTCACATCAGATACTGAATTAGAAGTAGTAGTAATACCCGAAGATGCAATAGAATTGATATCGGGTGAAGAAAAAATAGTAGAAACCTCAAGCTTGAAAACATTCTTGTACATAGCTAACAAAAGTGAAGTAAAAGGAAAAATACAATTATCAGCAATATAATCCTATTTAGAATAGAAAAGATTATAAACGCTATCAATAATTTTAATAAATAAATAATAAATATAATGTCACAATTTACGGGAAGTAGAAAAAAGATTTTAGATTTGATTGAATCACCTTCATATCTTAAAGATATAAATGCGATGCTAAAATCAAGAAATGCTAAAGTTGAAAAAACAGATAAGTTTTTGCCTATTAGTAAAAACAAACCTAAAAAACCTAACTTGAATAACTTCTTAGCCGAAAATTATTCGAAAGAAATGAGTGCAGATTTCTTAAACTGGTGGTTAAAACATCCCGGTCCAAGCGCTATAACTCCTATGTTCGATATCATTTCGACTTGCACAATAGATGGCAAAAAAGGGATATTGCTTGTGGAAGGAAGAGTAAACACCGGCGAGCTTTTTTATAACGGGATTAAGAAAATATTGAGCAATCTTAAAACTGACAATGTAATGGCTAATCAAGTATCAGTTGAAAATGCTATAAATGAAGCTAACACAAGTATTAGCAAAACAGTGAAAGATATAAAACTTTCAACCGAAAATTGCTACCATTTATCTAGTAGGATTGCCGAAGCTTGGTGGCTAGCCAGCAAGGGTATCCCTGTAGTTTTGTTGTATGTAGGTTTTTTAAACTACGAAAAACTTTCATTTAAAAAACATAATATATTTACAACGGATGCTGAATGGCAAGATTTATTTAAAAAACATACCGAAAAAGTAGGTGTTGATAAATTGCTTGAGAAAAGTATAGATTGTGGAGCCGCAAGCTTTACTACAATTGTTAGAAGTATTTAATAAACAGAATGAAATTATAGAGTTTTAGCATGCTAAGTCTCATTTAATAGAGCCGTTATATTTAACGGCTCTATTTTTTTATATAATTAATTAAAAAAATAGTCGCTATATAAAAGATTATTCCTACTTTTGACCTTTATTTTAACAAATCAACGAAAACATATACTATGCAAGAAAATGATTCTTTAGTAAAGAACTTACCCGAAAACGCTTATCGCGAATTAACCCCGGGTGAAGTGTACGAACCGGTAATGCCGGCAAATAAAACATTCCCTGAAGTAACTACCTGGTCAGTTGTGATGGGCTTACTGATGGCAGTTATATTCTCAGCCGCAGCAGCTTACTCCGGTTTAAAGATCGGACAGGTGTTTGAAGCCGCTATACCTATATCTATTATAGCAGTAGGAGCATCAGCAGCAGCAAAGAAAAAGAATGCTTTAGGACAGAATATAATTATCCAGTCAATAGGCGCAAGCTCTGGAGTAATTGTAGCAGGGGCGGTATTTACTATTCCCGGCCTTTACATTTTACAGGCTAAGTATCCTGAGATACAAGTTAACTTCTGGCAGATCTTCTTTTCCTCTTTACTAGGAGGCTTTTTAGGAATATTATTCCTAATCCCTTTCAGGAAATACTTTGTGAAAGATATGCACGGTAAGCTTCCTTTCCCCGAGGCAACGGCTACGACCGAAATACTTATGACAGGAGAGAAGGGCGGCACACAAGCCAAGCTTCTTGTGGTAAGTGGTTTGATAGGTGGTGCATTCGACTTTGCTTTTACCTACTTAAAACTATGGGGCGAAGAATTTACTTCGAGAGTTTTACCTTACGGAACTGCTCTTGCCGACAAAGTTAAGATGGTATTTAAGTTTAATGTAAGTTCATTGATCTTTAGTTTTGGATATTTAGTTGGATTACGTTATTCCCTTATAATTACAGTTGGTTCACTACTTTCATGGTTTGTATTTGTACCTTTAGTTAATGAAGTCGGCAACCTGATTGTACATGGGTTTATCATTGGAAAGATGATGATCCCCGGAAGTGGTGGCGTTAATCCTTTTGCAGCTATGTCGCCGGAAGATATCTTTAAAGGTGTTGTTCGCCCAATTGGTATTGGAGCTATAGCAATGGCAGGTATCATAGGCATTATCAAGTCTTCGGGTGTTATTGCAGGTGCTTTTAAATTAGCTTTCAATATGGGTTCTAAAACTGCTGCTGAAGTAAAAGTAGAACGTACACAAAAAGATTTAAAGATGTCTTTTGTTATGTTGTTAATTGGTTTAACATTGGTTGCTGTATTTATTTTCCTTATTGTTGGTGTAAAAATAACATTGGTTCAGGCATTGGTTGCTCTGGTAACTATCTTAATTATATCGTTTCTGTTTACAACTGTTGCAGCTAATGCTATTGCAATTGTAGGCTCTAACCCAGTGTCAGGTATGACTTTAATGACTTTAATTCTATCTTCAGTTGTTTTGGTTTCAGTAGGCTTAAAAGGATGGCAGGGAATGGTAAGTTCCTTAATCATTGGAGGTATTGTTTGTACAGCTTTATCAATGGCAGGTGGTTTTATCACCGACTTAAAGGTAGGTTACTGGTTAGGAACTACACCAGCCAAACAGCAGTCATTTAAGTTTATGGGGACATTACTTTCAGCTGCCACAGTTGGTTTGGTAATATATATCTTAAATCAGGTGTTCGGATTTACGCAATCAACTTTACATACAAAACCAATGACGGCTCCTCAGGCTAATGCAATGGCTGCAATTATTGAACCGCTGATGTCAGGTCAGGGTGTTAGCTGGGTATTGCTCTCTGTTGGTGCGGTTATTTCTATCCTCTTAAATTGGTTAAAGATTTCGCCTTTAGCTTTTGCATTGGGTATGTTTATTCCGCTTCCGCTAAATACTCCTTTGGTTGTTGGTGGTTTACTAAACCATTGGTTCAACAAGAGTACTAAAGATGATAAGCTTAATAATGCACGTAATAACCGTGGTATTCTTATTGCTTCAGGGTTTATTGCAGGAGCAGCTTTATTTGGTGTATTTGGAGCGATAATTCTATTTATTACAGGTAAAGAAGAGTCAATGAATTTAGTTAACTGGGATAAGATTGCCAATGGTGAAATGATTGCTCAGATATTAGCGTTCTTTGCTTTTGCAGGATTAATAGCTTACTTTGTTTGGGAATCATTCAGAGCAAAAGCTGACGATTAAGAAATACTTAAAGTGTGAAGTTTGGAGTGCCTAAAGTTTTCAAGAATAACTTTAGGCATTTTAGGCACTTCAAACTTTAGGCACTATTTATAATTTAATTCAATAATAAAATGAAAGAAAAGATACTTGAACGTTTTCTATCTTATGTAAACGTTGATACACAATCTGACGAGAGTTCGGAAACATGCCCCAGTACTGCCAAACAATTTGATCTGGCAAACAAACTAAAGGATGAAATGATAGCAATGGGTCTTCAGGATGTTAGTCTTGATGATAATTGTTATTTGATGGGGACTTTGCCTTCTAATATTGATAAAAAGGTTCCTGTTATTGGCTTTATATCTCACATGGATACCAGTCCTGATATGCCTGGCGTTAATGTTCGTCCTAATATTATTCATAATTATGATGGTAAAGACATTATGCTTAACGCAGATAAGAATATTGCTCTTACTGTTGCCGACTTTCCTGAGATAAAACAATACACCGGTCAAACTATTATTACTACTGATGGTACTACACTTTTAGGAGCTGATGACAAAGCGGGTATTGCCGAGATAATGACTGCTATGGATTATCTTTTAAAGCATCCTGAAATTAAACACGGTACTATTCGTATAGGGTTTACTCCTGACGAAGAGATAGGCAGAGGTGTTGATTTCTTTGATGTAGCTAAGTTTAATGCTGAGTTTGCTTATACTATGGATGGCGGACAAATAGGGGAGTTAGAGTACGAAAACTTTAATGCTGCCGGTGCTAAAGTTATTATTCAGGGAAGGAATATACATCCTGGTTATGCAAAGGATAAAATGGTGAATGCTTTGCTTGTCGCGATGGAGTTTAATGCTCTTCTTCCGGTAAACGAACGACCTGAATTTACTAAGGATTACGATGGGTTCTATCATTTAACTAAGATGGAAGGCACTGTTGAAGCATGTACTTTTAATTATATTATAAGAGACCATGACAGAGCTAAGTTTGAAAAGAAGAAAGTAGCGATACAACAGGCTGTTGATTATCTTAACCAGCGTTATCCTGAAGGAACTGTTAAGTTGGAATTAAAGGATCAGTATTTTAACATGAAAGAAATGGTTGAACCAGTAATTCATGTTGTGGATAATGCCCGTAAAGCTATGGAAGATTTAGAGATTAAACCTTTGGTAGTTCCTATTCGTGGTGGCACTGATGGTTCTAGACTATCTTATATGGGATTGCCTTGTCCTAATATCTTTGCCGGCGGACATAATTTCCATGGAAAGTATGAGTATGTTTGTTTAGATTCAATGGTTAAAGCTACCCAGGTTATTCTAAAGATCATTGACCATTATACAAACGCATAATGGAAAAATTATGATGTGAAATGGAAAATGTAAAAGATTTTTATTGCATTTTACATTACACATTTTCCATCATAATTTTTACATAAAAATAAAGCCTTCATCAGAATTCTGGTGAAGGCTTTATTTTTCAACTTTAGGCACTCCAAACTCTAGGCACTTTAGGCACTTCTTCATTAATAATTAACCCCCTGCTTTCTTCGCTTTGTAGCCTGCCTTAAGTAGTATGTCCAGAATCTTATCCCTAAAATCACCTTGTATAATAATTTCATTGTCTTTAGCCGAGCCACCCACGCCACACTTAGTCTTTAAGAGTTTGGCAAGATCGTTTAAGTCGTCATCAGTGCCAACAAAGCCCGTAATAAGCGTTACACTCTTACCGGCACGCTGCTTGCGATCGTGAAACAACTTTAAATTCTGTTGTTGCGGAGGCAAGGTCTCTTGCGCATCATTCCCCTCAAACTGATAATTATAATCAGGATTAGTAGAATAAACTATACCTATGGTTCCTTTCTTTTTCGACATACTTTAACCCCTCCTAATATTTTTAACCTCACCCCTACCCTCTCCTAAAAGGAGAGGGAGTTGCTTAGTATTATTAATTTACTTCTTGATTACACTTAAATTGTCTTATAACTTTACTCTCTTCATTCATAATTCATAATTCATAATTTGTCTTAGGGAACAATAACTTTTAGAGAAAGATGATTCACCTTAAAGTGCAACTCCTTCTCCAACTTCTTCGACTCGCCATCAATATTAATAACTCGGTTCTTCTTGCGACTTACAAAGATCTCATCGGTCTTGATAAGCTCCACAAACTTTGTCTTATGTATCCTCTTTAAGAAAAGCATGTGTGCGAGGTAAGGAATCCTGTAAAGCGGAATCTTCTTTACAATGCAAACATCTATCAAACCATCATTAATCTTAGCATCAGGTGCAATACTGGTATTATACCCAAACTGATCGGAGTTAGCAAAGCTAATAAACAAAGCACGCCTCTCAATAGTTTCGCCATTGTAAGTAAGCGTGTATTTCTTTGGCCTATAGCTTAGATATTCACCCGCAATAATACGTAGATACGTAAAGAACCCCCTTGTCTTTTGAGTAGAAAATTCTTTAGCTACCAAAGCATCAAAACCAATACCGGCAATACTCACCGACAAATCATCGTTAATACTGATAGTATCAATAGCCATGCTGTTACCCTTGTTTAACAACTCAATAGCCTTATGATTGTTCAAAGGGATGTTGAGATAGTTTGCCAGCCCATTCCCCGAACCATAAGGAATAACACCCATCGTAGCATTAGTATTTATAAGCTCCTTAGCCACCTCATTAACCGAACCATCTCCACCAACAGCCACAATTATATCAGCACCATCAGCAATAGCTTTCTGCGCCAAGCCTCGGGCATGCCCTGCATACTCTGTATATAAAATCTGAGCGTCGTAAATATCTTTGTCAAGATAACGTTCGATAACATCAGGAACGCACTCTTTCTTTCTGATTCCCGAGATAGGATTAACAATAAAAACAATCCGCTTCTTATTCATATATTAATTGCTAATAGTTAGTTTGTTTTCGATTATCCTATTATTGTATTGCTGAATAACCGCCTTAATAAATGCCTCCATCTTATCACGCTGTTTAGTTTCTTTATTAATAAGATTGTTAGTAAGCATAGGGTCGTTCTTAATATCAAATAGTGTGGTGCACTTAGTACCATCGAATCGCAAAGCATAATTGTCTTTTATCAACTGATAATTACCATTGATATAACTTATGTTAAAGTGAGCAGCATTAGTATCAAACACAGATGTCCCAAAAGAAAAATAGTTGTTATCATAGTTAAGATAATCAAGTATCGAAGGCATAATATCTATTTGCTGAGCAATTACATTCTTCATCCCTTTTAAATTACTTCCATGCATGTAAAAGATAATAGGAACAGCATACATCCCAACACTATTCTGGTAGTATTCCAAAGCAGCTTCAGAAGTATGATCGGCGGTAATAACGAAAAGAGTACTATCAAACCACGACATTTTAGAGGCAGTCTCAAAGAAACGTTTCAACGAATAATCCGAATAGCCGATAGCTTCCTGTATCTCCATCTTACCTTTCTTAAACTTACCGGCATACTTAGCAGGAACCGTATAAGGATGATGCGATGACAAAGTAAAGATAGAAGATAAGAAAGGCTGAGGGAAACTATTAAGTTTATTAGCATAATATTGAAGAAACTCTTCGTCTTTAATGCCCCACTTGCCATCATAGTCTTGCTCATTATTATATTCATGTCTTCCAAAATAATGATCGAAGCCTGCAATCTTAGTAAAAGCATCAAAACCCATAGTACCGTTAGTACCACCATGAAAGAATGAAGTATGATAACCTTTTTGTTTCAACAAATCAGCGATACTACTTATTTTATCACCAACAAAAGAAGAACTGATATAAGCTTCGTTCATAAGTGTAGGCATACTCGACAATACAGCAGGAATCCCTTCAATAGATCGTTTACCATTAGCAAAACCATTAAACACCAAACTCTGTCCAATTAATGAATCAATAAATGGAGTAAAGCCGCTATATCCTTTCATATTATTTAAAGCACCAATATGTTCTTTCGAGAAACTCTCTAAAATAATAACTACAACATTAAGTTTCCTGAAAGTTTTATTAGTATCATTATAAGTATGGCAAGGATTATAAATACTTTCAATCTCAGTCTTATCTTTATAATATTGTTGTTTTTGAATAGCTGTATAATTAATAGTTTTAATAATAGTAAAAGGAGTATTCAATACAATAGGTATATTCTTTGAATCGGTATATGTACCTGCATTAATAATATCAATAGGCTTTAGTTGAAATCCTCCACGTATACCTATTATTATTATAGTGACACTAATTAAAAAAGCAATAGTATGATTTAGATAAAACCTATAGCCTTTATTAATACTTTCTTTAACTTTAAATATATTATAAGTTAAGATAAGAATAAAAACAAATACAATATATATAATAAGAATGTACCAAAAATCTTTTAAGAATTGAGGCAATAACTTATTAAAATCACCACCAACACCTAAGTAAGAAAAGATATCACCGGTTGTACGCTTAAATGTAAATCTATAATAAATGATATCGATAAAATTTGCCATTAAGGCTATACTATTTATTATATAGAACAAATAGTCGGTAACTTTAATATAAATACGATTATATTTCATTTTAAGAGGGATAGTCCAAAGAACTATATACGCTGAATTAAGAATGAGTATAGCAGAAATATCAAAACGAAAGCCACTCAATACAATCTTGACAAAATCACTAACACTAATACCTGAGAAATAGGTAAGATTAAAAAGATAAAAAAGGAATCTGGAGAATGTAAATAAAACTATAAGAAAAGTAATTCTTAAAAAAAGAATTGTATGTAAATTTAGATTGAATTTCTTCTTAAATATTTTCATTAATTATGAATTTGTGTCTACTTTTTTGTAAAAATCAGGAGCAAAAGTACGAATAATGAACAAATAAATTAGCTAAATATATATAATAATGCTTAAATAGTGAAATATGTTATTAACTTTCACCTGTTTGTAAATAATAAAAAAAAATGCAAGAAATTGTTTTTTGTATTTAATTATTTTATAACTTTGCAGAAATTTAAATAATAGTAAGAACACAATGAAAAGATTATTATCATTAATCGTTATTGCAGGAATGTGTACATTCGTTGCATGCGGACCAAGTGCAGAAGAAAAAGCAAAAGCTGAAAAAGCTAAACAAGATTCTTTACAAGCAATTGAACAAACTAGAATCGCAGATTCTACAGCTAAAGAAACAGCAAAAGCTGATTCAGTAAAGCAAATCGAACCTCAGAGAATAGCTGATTCTACAAAAGCTGCTGAAGAACAAGCTTCTAAAGCAAAACCAGCTAAAAAAGGTAAGAAATAGTATTTCTTTAATTTAAGCAAGGTTATTTTGCACTAGAAAGGGAAAAATAAAAACTATTTTTCCCTTTTTTATTTCTTCTATTTCTTAATAAATTAAATTAACATATAAACTTAATATAATATACAATGAAAAATTTATTCACTTTATTAGTAGTTTTATCAATAGCTGTCTTTTCCTCTTGTGGTGGTGGAAAAAAAGATGAAGTTAAAGCAGATCCTATAAAGGCTGTTGAAGCACCAGCAAAAGTTGATTCAGCAAAAACAGTTGAAGCACCAAAAAAAGCTGACTCAACAAAAACAAAAGAAACAAAGAAAAAAACTGTTGACACAAAGGCAACAGAAGCACAAGCTGTAAAAGCAGCAAAACCAACTAAAAAAGGTAAAAAATAAATCCTTTTTCGTTCTTTTAACTTTGGGATTTTATCACTTTTAAAATAAAAACAAAAGATAATTAACTTTTTTTGGTTTTTATTGAATTATTATTAGTACATTTGCAAATTAATTTAGTAATCAAAAACTTAATATTAAACACAAAATGAGAAAACTATTTGGTTTATTAGTAATCGTAGCAATGGTAGCCTTTGCTGCATGTGGAAATGGTAAAAAAGCAGACGAAAACAAAGTAGATTCAACTGCAACTGTAGTTAAAGCTGACACAACTGTTAAAGCTGACACAACTAAAAAAGTTGAAGCTGCTCCAGAAGCTAAGAAGTAATTACTTCAATTCTAAAAGAAAAAGAGAGGTATTATATACTTCTCTTTTTTTTTACCCAAGAATTCAAAAATTAACCTTAATTTTGAAGCTTCATAACCAATTAAATCATTAAATCATTTCAATATGGAATTTAAACTTGAAAAGTGCAAGAGTTCAGGTAATAAAGGCAAAGGAGTGAGATCCGATTGCTTTATTACAATGGAATTATCCGACGCAAATGGAATAGAAATTGAAATTAACAGTAAAGTTAATGCTCTTTATGGAGATAGTATTCGTGAATTAGCATTAAAGATTCTTAATCATTTTAGTGTTACTAATGCTAAAGTGTTGATAGAAGACTCCGGGGCGATTGACTGTGTAATAGCCTCCAGAATGGAAGCAGTGATTAAGCTGCTTATTGATACAGAGAAAACTTTCTTAACTGATTTTCTTAAAGAGAATCAGTATAAAACAGAAAGAGATAAAAACAGATTCTCTAGACTTTATTTACCGGGAAACTCTCCAAGTTTAATGCTAAATGCAGGTATTCATAAGCCTGATGGCATTATCTTAGATCTAGAGGATGCTGTGGCAGTTGACAAAAAGTACGAAGCTCGTTTCTTAGTTAGAAATGCATTGAGAAGCATTGACTTTTATGGTGCTGAGCGTATGGTTAGGATTAACCAGATACCTGCAGGACTTGATGACTTGGACTTCATCATACCTCATAATGTTAATCTTATTTTGGTTCCTAAGTGTGAGGAAGCAGATCAGATAATCTTACTTAATAGTAAGATTGAAGAGATTAAAAAGAAGCATTCTATAGAAAGCAATATTTGGTTGATGCCTATCATAGAAAGTGCTAAAGGTGTAATGAATGCCTACCAGATAGCCACCTCTGCCAACAATATTGTGGCTTTGGCTATTGGATTGGAGGATTATACTGCTGACTTAGGTACTAGAAGAACCAATGAAGCCACAGAATCATTCTTTGCTCGTTCGGTTGTTGTTAATGCTTGTAGAGCAGCCGGTATACAGCCTATAGATTCTGTATTCTCGGATGTTGGAGATATGGAAGGACTGAAAGAAAACGTAATTAAGTCAAAGGCATTGGGCTTTGATGGTATGGGTTGTATACATCCTCGACAGATTAGGGTTATACATGAGTATTTTGCTCCAGATGTTAAGGAGATAGACAAAGCAAAGAAGATTGTTATAGCTTTTGAAGATGCTACTGCTAAAGGTTTAGGGGTAGTTTCGTTAGGAACTAAGATGATAGACCCACCTGTTGTAAAGAGAGCACAAAAGACAATTGATTTAGCTGTGAACATGGGTAAACTTTCTAAAGAATGGAGGAATGAAGAATGAAAAAGTACGATAAACTTGTAAAGAACGCAGCAGGAAGGTTAGTTCCTGAAGAAATTAACGGACAAAAAGCCATCCCATACATGGGCATTGGAAAGTATCGTCCTACGGGGAGGAAGTATGCTCCACTAATTGCAACTTGTGCTGATTATCCTTTGGATGGCAACAAAATAATCCCTTCATTGAAGGAAGCTCTTATTAAATCGGGGCTAAAAGATGGCATGACTATTTCTACGCATCATCATTTTAGGAATGGGGATTTGGTAGCTCAACAGGTGTTTGATATTGCTGCCGAAATGGGTGTGAAGAACCTTGTTTGGTTTCCTTCTGCTTCATTTGAATGTCATTCTAACTTGATAAAGTATTTAGAAGATGGTACTATCCATCATATTGAGGGTAGTATGAATGGTGCTCTGGGCAGATTTACTACCGAAGGCAAGATGACGGGCATAGGTGTTCTTCGTTCGCATGGTGGCAGGTATCAGGCCATTCAGGATGGGGAAGTTCATATTGATATTGCTGTGATTGCGGCCCCTACTGCCGATCCTTTCGGCAATGCTACCGGCGACAGAGGTCCTGCGGCTTGTGGTTTGCTTGGCTTTGCTTTGGGCGACTCTGAGTACGCTGACAAAGTTGTTATAGTTACTGACAATTTAGTGCCATTCCCATGTATTCCATGGCAGATACAGGGCAACAATGTTGATTATGTTGTGCAGTTAGAACAGATAGGCATCCCTGAGAAGATAGTCTCTGGAACTACAGAAATTACGAAGAGTCCCGACCGTTTGTTGTTGGCTGAGATGACTGCTCAGTTTTGTGATGAAGCAGGTATTATAAGAGATGGCTTCTCGTTTCAGGCTGGTGCAGGTGGCACTTCCCTTTCTATTGGGATTTACTTTGCCGAGATCCTTAAGAAACGTGGTTATAAAGCTAGGTTTGCAAGAGGTGGCAGTAATAAATATCTCGTAAAGATGTTGGAAGATGGCTTGGTTGAATACATCTTGGATGGTCAGACTTTTGATTTGGAAGGTGTGCGCTCCATGAGAGAGAATGCCAATCATCTTAATACAAGTCCTTTTACAAGCTATAATTATCACGGCAAGGGTTTCTTTGCTTCCTTATTGGATGTTGTTATTCTGGGTGCTACCGAGATTGATGTTAACTTTAATGGCAATGTAGTCAGTCATTCGGATGGTTATTTGTTGCATGGTATTGGGGGCTGGCAGAATTGCCTGTTCTCTAAGTGCACTATCATCCCGATTCCATTGTTCCGCGACAGGATTCCGGTTATCATCGACGAGGTTACTACTTTATGTGGTCCCGGGGAGTTGATTGATGTTATTGTTACCGAAAGGGGAATAGCTATCAATCCTTTGCGTACTGATCTTATCGAAAAGATGAAAGGCTCCAGTCTTCCTATCAAAACTATTCAGGAACTTAAAGAAGAGGCTGAAAAGATTTGTGGTAAGCCATCAAGACCTAAGTTTGGCGAAGAAGTTGTAGCTGCTGTTAAGTGGGTTGATGGCACGGT